>JAICJR010000211.1 GCA_025928345.1 Thermoleophilaceae bacterium
CGAGGCCGTGGTGAAGCCGGGCTCCACAGTGCTGCTCTACACCGACGGCCAGGTGGAGGAGCGCGGCATGTCGAGCGACGAAGGTCTCGAGCGGCTGCGCGAGGCGATACAGCGCGCGCCCGCCGATCCCGACGCGATGTGCGACTTCCTGCTCAGGGAGGTGCCGCCGAACGGCGCCGCCGGCGACGACGTGGCCGTGCTCGCCACGCGCCTCGTGCCGGTGGACCTCACCCAGCTCCACCTCAAGCTGCCGGCCGAGCCCGAGTCGCTCGCGCTGATGCGACGCGCGCTCGAGCGCTGGCTGGGCGCGATCGGCGTGCCCGAGGACACGGCTTACGAGCTGAAGGTGGCGTGCGGCGAGGCTTGCATGAACGCGGTGGAGCACGCGTACCCGCCGGGCGACGCGGTGTTCGAGGTGCGGGCGCTCAACCTCGGCGGGAACGTTGAGATCGAGGTGCGCGACTTCGGCTTCTGGCGCCCGCCGCGCGCGACCAGCGACCGCGGCCGCGGCCTCGAGCTGATGAAGCGGCTAACCGACTCGATGAAGGTGGTGCCGGGGTCCGAGGGCACGACGGTGCACCTGCTCAAGACGGTGCGGAAGGCGGCGTTCGTATGAGCCCGCTCGCACGCCTGGAGACCCGCACGGAGGGCGGCGCGATCGTCGCGACCGTGGCCGGCGAGGTGGACATCTCGAACGCGACCGACCTCGGCTCGGCGCTCGAGGGGACGGTGCCGCAGCGCGCGCTCGGCCTCGTGCTCGACCTCAGCCAGGCCACCTACATCGACAGCGCGGGCATCCACCTGCTCTTCCGTCTCGGCGGCCGCCTAACCCGCCGGCGCCAGCAGCTCCGCGTGGTCGTCCCGGACGACGCCCCGATCCGCAAGATCGTGAACCTCGCCGGCCTCGGCTGGACAGTCCCGCACGACAAGACCGTGCCCGAAGCACTCCAGCGCCTGCGCGCCGAGGTAGCGCCCCAGCTGGGCGAAGAGAACTGGGTGAGCAGCCCAGACTCGCCCTTCTACTACTGAGGACTTAGTGCCGAGTGCCCGGTGCCGAGTGCCCAGACTGGCTACTGGGCACTGGCTACTGGCCACTGGTTCCTGGGTTGCGGAGGGGTGACACGGCCCTGTGCCACCCCTCCGCGGGCTCGCGTTCCGGTGCGATGGACGCGGCCGCTTCCCAGGGGGTTCCGGTACTCAATCCCCTAGACGCGGGCCGGGCCGGAAAACTTCCCATCGAATTTTGGAAGTTCTCCGGGGGCATCCTCGAAGCCGGGCAGGGTGAGCGTGAACGTCGTTCCCTGCCCGGCGCTCGCCACGCTGCAGCGGCCGTGGTGAGCGCGAGCGATCGCCTCGACTATCGCGAGCCCGAGTCCCACACCACCGCGCTCCCGGCTTCGCGAGCTGTCCGCGCGGGCGAAGCGCTCGAAGATCCTGTCGAGCGCGTCTGCCGGGATGCCCGGTCCGTCATCGCTCACGCGGATCGCCACCTCGCTGCCGGCGGCCTCGGCCGACAGCTCGATCGTGTTCGCCGCAACGGTGTGGTCCACCGCGTTCTCGAGCAGCGCGTCGAGCGCGGTTCGAAGCGCCTGCGGGTCGGCCACGAGCGTGCCCGCCGGCACCTCTCCCAGCCGCCAGTTGCGGGGCGCGACCTCGGACCAGCGCATGAACACGTCTTCGAGGAACGGCTGGAGGTCGATGTCGTAGAAGGCCACGAAGTCCGGCCGCTCGGCCTTGGCGAGCAGCAGCAGCCGGTCGACGATGTGGGCGATGCGGTCGAGCTCGTCCACCGCGACGGCGATCTCGGGCGGCGGGTCGTCGCTCGCGAGCTGGAGCATCTCCAGGTGCCCGCGCGCGATCGTCACGGGCGTGCGCAGCTCGTGCGACACGTCGTGGAGCAGCCGCTCCTGGTGGTCGAGCAGCGACGCCCGCTCGGCCGCCACGCGGGCGGTCTCATTCAGTGCGATCTGCCGGCGTTGCGCGTGCCACACCATGGCCAGGAACATGCCGGACATGAGCGGGACCTCGAACAGCTCGCCCCAGAGCTGGGAACCCTGGAAGGCGTCGTTCAGGATCACCACGCCGGTGCCCAGCGCGACCGCGGCCAGGACCAAATAAGTGGCCTTGAGGCGCCACACTCGGTAGCCGTAGAGGATCGTGAGGCTCACCCAGATGAAGTGGAAGGGGATCGTCTCCCAATCGGGCGTGAGCAGCATGGCGGCCCAGTTCGCCAGGGCGAAGCCCACCCACGCGAGCTCGATCTTCCTAGCCCGCAGCCAGCCGGTAACCGACATTGCGCACCGTTTCGATGGGGGCCTCGGGGCCGAGCTTCTGCCGCAGCCGGCGGATCGACACGTCGACCACATTCGAACGCGGATCGAAGTCGTACCCCCACACCTGTGAGAGGAGCTGCTCCCGGCTGTTCACCTCGCCGGCGTGCTCGAGCAGGAAGTGGAGCAGCCGGAACTCGCCGTCCGTGAGCTCGCAGACGCGCGGACCGAGCCGCGCCTCGCGCCTCGTCAGGTCAAGGAGCAGCGGGCCCGCGTAGAGGACCGAGCTCTCGGCGGGCGGCTGCCGGCGGCGCAGCTGCACGCGCACCCGGCAGAGCAGCTCGCCGAGCGAGAACGGCTTGACGAGATAGTCGTCGGCGCCGAGGTTGAAGCCGCGCAGCTTCGTGTCGAGGTCGCTTCGCGCGGAGAGGATGAGGACCGGCAGGAGGGGCTTGCGCTCGCGCAGCTCCCTGAGGAGGTCTAGGCCGTCCATCCCGGGCAGGAGCAGGTCGAGCACGACCAGGTCGTAGGGGTTGGCGATGGCGGCCGCAAGGCCCTTGCTGCCGTTGTCGGCGACGCCGACCGTCCAGCCCTCAGCCCTCAGCGCGCGAGCGACGAACGCGAGGATCCGGGCCTCATCCTCGACGATAAGAATCTGCATACCGTTACCCACTGCGCTTCATACCACGTGCCGTATGACACGTAAATGACCTGGGCATGACAACTTCGTCACTTTCGCCCAGCTACCGCACTCGACGGTGATACTGGCGCCGGTCGCAATGCAGTTCGACTCGAGGGGAGTCGGGTTCTGTGTCAGTCGGTGCGAAGGCCCTTGCCATAGCGTGCGCCACGGCGCTTGCAATCGTGCTCGTCGCGATCTACATCGTGGACTTCCTCGCGGCCACGCCCAGCACCGTAAAGGCCGCGTCTGCGCCGGGCGGCGCGCGGCTGACGCTCCAGACGGTCGCCTCTTACGGGCACTCGCCTCACCCTGACTGGGTCTCGTACCTCGTCCAGGACGGCGGCGGCAAGTGGCACCACACGACCGTGTTCAAGGTGCCGGCGCACTCGCTCGTGCGCGTGACCATCTACCAGTACGACACGGCCACGGGCCTGCGCAACCCGTTCTGGTCGCAGGTGCGCGGGACGGTCGGCAACTCGATGACGGTCGACGGGAAGACCATGAACGCGCTCGACCCGGACCTCGCGTCGCACACGTTCGCGATCCCGGACATGGGCATCACCGTGCCGCTCAAGGGCGTCGCCGACGACGCGAAGAACCAGTGCAGCGTCGCGCCCTGCCCGCTGTCGATGGCGCACACCACGATCACGTTCACGTTCCGCACCGGCAAGCCGGGCAAGTACCGCTGGCAGTGCTTCGTACCGTGCGCGGCGTCGTTCATCTTCGGCAACGGCGGCCCGATGCAGTCACCGGGTTGGATGGACGGCTACCTCGTGGTGGCGTGAGCCGTGGCGAGCGAGGCCCTGCCATCCGGAGCGCCGGCCGAGCGCGTTCACGGGCGCCGGCTGTTGGTCATCTGGGCAGCGCTCACGATCATCAGCGTGCTGCTGATCGTGTTCGTCGCCGGGCCGCACATGCCCCCGGGGAACTTCAGCAAGGAGGCGCGCGATCAGCGCCACATCAACATCCTGCTCGCCGCGCTCGCGATGCCCGTGCTGTTCGGCGTGTGGACCTGCCTCCTGTACATCTTCAGCACCTTCCGCCAGGGCGAGGGGGAGCTCCAGGACGGACCGCCGGTGCGCGGGCACGCGCGGCTGCAGGTGGTGTGGGTGGTCGCCACCGCGGTGATCGTGCTCGCGCTCGGCGCGTTCGGCACCGAGGAGCTCCTGGGGAGTGCCAAGGGCGCGGGCGGTGGCCAGGGCCCCGACCCGCTGGCTGTGCCCGCGGGGCAGAAGGTGCAGGTGCAGGTGATCGGCCAGCAGTGGGCCTGGACCTTCCGCTATCCGGCCTACGGCGGGGTGGAGACCTCACAGCTCGCGCTGCCGGAGGGGCAGACCACAGAGCTGCACGTGACGTCGCTCGACGTGAGTCACTCGTTCTGGGCGATCCAGCTGGGGGTGAAGGCGGACGCGATACCCGGCAGCGACAACGTGGCCTTCGTGACGCCGCGTCACACAGGCTCGTTCGAGATCCGCTGCGCCGAGCTCTGCGGCCTATGGCACGGCCACATGCACAACACCGGCGTGGTGATGACGGCCGCCGGCTTCGCCGCCTGGATCAGGCAGCAGCAGGCCGTGAACGCGCCGGCCACGAAGACGCTGCCGCCCTACTCCACCCACTACTTCCCGGACCCGATCAGGAGGGCAGGCTGAGATGAGAGTGCGCCGGCTGGTCGGCTTCAACCTGCTCACAGGGACGCTGCTCGGCGTGGGCGGCTACTTCCTGGGCCACTGGGTGGGCACGCGGCTCGCCATCAACATGGACTCGCAGGTGGCCACCGACCAGAACGACCTGGCCATCTTCATGGGCTTCCTGTTCGCGCTGCTTGGCTGGCTGATCGGGCTCGGCTTCTTCAACTATCCGATCGCGCGGATGATGGGCAGGCCGCCGTCGCTGCGCGAGAAGGAGGAGGCGGGGTTCGGCCGCTACTTCCGCCTCTGCACCGATCACAAGGTGGTCGGCCTCCAGTACTTCGTCACGGTCCTGCTCTTCTTCATGATCGCGGGCCTCAACGCGATGTTCATCCGCGCCGAGCTGCTCACGCCGAACGAGACGCTGTGGAACGCGAACCAGTACCTCTCGCTCGTGAGCCTGCACGGCACGATGATGCTGATGATGACCTCGGCGGCCATCCTCGGGCCGTTCGGGAACTAC
>JAICJR010000214.1 GCA_025928345.1 Thermoleophilaceae bacterium
AACGGCCCGCTGCCCGCGAGCGGCACGCCCGAGTCCGGCCGTTACCCGCCGGCGAACGCGCCCTCGGACTGGAACGTCAACGACGCGAGCAATTCCTTCTACCAGAACGAGGCGGGCGGCAGCCACAACGTGGTCGCGCCCAACACGCCCGGCCTCGCGGGCCCGACCTTCACCGGCGTCCCGAACCTGAAGGACGTGCCCTAGTCATGGCTCTCTTCCGAAAGAAGAAGCACCCACAGGATCCCGGCATGTCGCGCGTGAAGGCCGGTGTGATCGCGATCATCGTGCTCGGCCTAGCCACCTTCTTCGGGTTCACGAAGCTGAACCCGTTCGCGAACCCGTACACGCTCACCGCGATGTTCCGGTCCGCCAACGGCATCAAGCCGAACGCGCCGGTGCGCATCGCGGGCGTGAACGTGGGCAAGGTCACCGGCATCTCCGCCGTGCCCGGCGGCCAGGGCGCGGCGAAGGTGACGATGCAGATCTCGAGCGACGGCCTGCCCATCCACAGGGACGCCACGGCCAAGATCCGCGAGCGCATCTTCCTCGAGGGCAACGAGTTCGTGGACCTCCAGCCCGGCTCCCCCTCGGCGCCCGTGATCAAGAAGGGCTCGGGCTACACGATCCCGATCCAGCAGACCTCCACGCCGGTGCAGGTCGACCAGCTGCTCACCGCGCTGCAGTCCGACACGCGGAAGAACCTGCAGATGTTCCTCAAGGAGTACTCGAAGGGCCTCGCCGACGGCGGGGCGCAGGGCTTCAACAAGGCAGTCCGCGCGATGCCGAGCGCCTACCGCTACGGGTCGCTCGCCAACGAGGCCACGCTCGGCACACAGCCGCACGACCTCTCCACCGTGGAGGAGGGGCAGGGCAAGGTGTTCCGCGCGCTCGACGTGCACGAGCAGGACCTGAAGGATTTGATCACCAACTTCAACGTCACCGCGAACGCCTTCGCGCGCGAGGACCAGCCGCTCGAGCAGGCGATCCCGGCGCTCGACGCCACGCTGAAGGTCGGCACGCCCGCGCTCCAGCGCCTGAACGGCGCGCTCCCCGCGCTGCGCTCGTTCGCGCGCACCGCGCTGCCGGCCACCAAGTCGTCCGGCCCGACGATCGATGCGTCGATGCCGTTCGTGACCCAGGCCCGCCGTCTCGTGAGCCAGCAGGAGCTGAAGGGGCTGACCCAGGACCTGCTCGTCACGATGCCGTCGCTGTCCAAGCTGAACCACGACTCGATCCCGCTGCTCGAGGAGACGCGTCAGCTCAGCGCCTGCCAGAACAACGTGCTGGTGCCGTTCGCCAACACGACGATCCCGGATCCGGACTTCCCGAAGAACTCGGGCAAGTTCTACCAGCAGGTGTCGCGCACGCTGCCGGGCCTGGCGGGCGAGAGCCGCATCAGCGATCCGAACTCCGGCCTCTTCCACATCGAGGTGGGCGCAGGTCCGCTGACGATCGCCCAGACCGACGGCGCCGGCGAGCAGATCTTCGGCCAGTCCACCTTCCCGATCGAGGCCACGCGCCCGGCCAAGCCGGACGCTCGGCCGGTCGACCGCCCGAACGTGCCGTGCGAGACCCAGCTGCCGCCGGACCTCCACGCGCCGACTCAGCTCGCCTCGAGTGGCCTGGTCGACCAGACGAGCACCACGCCGCTCGCGCCCACGAGCGCGATGGCGCCGGACGTGGCGAAGGCCCACAACGAGGCGCTGAGCATGGCCCAGCGCATCGCGAGCTCGGTTGAGCGGATGCAGAAGGGCGAGCCGTTCGTCGACCCGCTCACGAACCCCAACCCGAAGCAGCAGGAGCAGCTCGCCAAGAAGCTCGGCCTGACCTGGCAGGGCAACAAGCTCGTCGACCTGAGGACCGGCAAGTGAAGCACGCGATCCGAAAGCACCTTGGCGACTTCCTGGCGATCCTCGGGCTGTGCGTCCTGTCGATCGGCGTGGCTGGCTACATCCTGTCCCACGAGCGGCTGCGCTTCCCCTTCATCTCGCCCAAGCCCTTCCCGGTGAACGCGGCCTTCACCACGGCGCAGGCGGTTACCCCCGGCCAGGGGCAGACCGTGCGGATCGCGGGCGTGCAGGTGGGCTCGATCGGCGGCGTGAAGCTCCAGAACGGGAACGCCGTCGTGCGGCTCGACATCGACCCGAAGTACCGCCACCTGATCCACTCGGACGCGTCGGCGCTGCTGCGGCCGAAGACCGGCCTGAAGGACATGTTCGTGGAGCTCGACCCGGGCACCCAGAAGGCGCCGCTGATGCCGAAGGACGGCACGATCCCGGTGCAGAACACCGCGCCGGACATCAACCAGGACGAGATCCTCAGCTCGCTCGACACGGATACGCGCGCGTACTTGCAGTTGCTCGTGAACGGCCTCGGCCAGGGCTTGAAGGGGCGCTCCAAGGATCTGCGCAACGTCTTCAAGCAGCTCGGCCCGACGCACCAGGACCTCGCGCGCGTGGCGAAGGCGATCGCCGCGAGGCGCACCAACCTCCGCCGCCTCGTGCACAACTACGGGCAGCTCACCGCGGAGCTGGCCGACAAGGACCACCAGATCACGAACCTCGTGGATGCGTCCAACGCGGTGTTCCAGGCGTTCGCCAACGAGAACCAGAACGTGTCGAGCGCCGTCGCGCAGCTGCCCGGCACGCTGAACACCACCGCGCAGACGCTGCAGAAGGTGAACACGCTCGCGGGCGTGATGCGCCCCAGCCTCGACTCGCTGCGGCCCGCGTTCCGCTCGCTGAACAAGGCGAACCACGAGGTGCTGCCGTTTGTGAAGGAGGCCGCTCCGATCATCAAGAACCAGATCCGCCCGTTCGTGCGGACCGCGCGGCCCTACGTGAGCCAGAGCCTCAAGCCGGCGGCGGTGAACCTCTCACGCGCGATCCCGGACCTCGACACCTCGTTCCACGAGCTCAACCGCTTCTTCAACATCGGCGCGTACAACCCGGCCGGCAAGCAGGGCATCTCGAGCAACTGCGAGAACAACGGCGCCTGCTCGTCCGCGGAGCTCAACCGCAAGGAGCCGTACCTCTACTGGCTCGCGTGGGTGGCGCAGAACTCGAACTCGCTGTTCTCGACCTCTGACGCCGAGGGCCCGCTGCGCCGCGCGCTCTTCATGATGGACTGCAACTCGATCCACGCGATGGTCGACCAGCTCGGCGGCGGTGCGGACACGCTGTTCGGCCCGCTCTCGAGCGTGCTCACCGACGCCAAGTTCTGCGGGGGGCCGAGCAAGTAATGCCCAAGCAGGCACCAAGCCTCGGCCGCATCCTTGCCATGGTGGTGTTCGCCCTCGGCTGCTTCGGGATCCTGCTGTTCCTGTGGGTCTCGTTCGGGGGCCCGATTCCGCTCAAGCCGAAGGGCTACCGCTTCGAGGTGAACTTCCCCGAGGCCACCACGCTCGCGCAGGAGGCGGACGTCCGGATCGCCGGCGTGAACGTGGGCAAGGTCGTGTCGGAGAAGCTCGACAAGGGCGGCGCGCGCACGACCGTGACGATCAACATGAACCGGGCCTTCGCGCCGATCCCGAAGGACACGAAGGCGATCCTGCGGCAGAAGACGCTGCTCGGCGAGACCTACGTCGAACTGTCGCCGGGCAACCGCCGGAAGGGCAACATGCTGCCCGACGGCGGCCAGCTCGCGAACTCGCACGTGCAGCCGACGGTGCAGCTCGACGAGATCTTCAGCGCCTTCGACCCACAGACGCGCAAGGCGTTCCAGCAGTGGGTGCAGCAGTCGGCCCAGACGATCAAGGGCCGCAGCCAGGATCTGAATGACGCCCTCGGCAACCTCCAGGGCTTCGCGCAGGACGGCGCCGGCGTGCTGGGCGTGCTCGACCGCCAGGGCAACGACCTCCACAACCTCGTGAAGAACACGGGCGTCGTGTTCCAGGCGCTCACCCAGCGCCAGGGCGTGCTGCGCCAGCTGATCCTGAACTCGAACGACGTCTTCTCCGCCACGCAGTCGCGCGACAAGGCGCTCGCGCAGATATTCGACATCCTGCCCACGTTCGAGGACGAGTCGAAGGCCACGCTGGCGCGCCTCCAGACCTTCTCGACGAACACCAAGCCGCTCGTGGACGACCTCAGGCCGGTGGCGAACCGCCTGCAGCCGACCGTGAAGGACCTGTCGGTGCTCGCTCCGGAGCTCACCACCTTCTTCAAGAACAAGCTGCCGCCGCTGATCGCCACGGCCAAGCCCAACCTGCCGAACGGCGATCGCTTCCTCAAGGGCGCGTCGCCACTGATGGACGGGCTGCACACCTTCTTCCCGGAGTTCAACCCGATCCTGTCGTTCGCCAACTACTACCAGGCGGTTCTCGCGGACTTCCTCTCGATCGGCGGCGCGGCCACCATGTACACGGGCGTGAACCCGCCGATCAACGGCGTGACCATGCCGACGCTGAGTCAGTTCGGCATCATCGACGACCGCTCGGTGGGGCTGCAGACCAAGATCCCCACCTACGACCGCGGCAACGCGTACATCTCGCCGAACGCCTACACGCGCGCGACGAAGTTCGGTGTGATCGAGAGCTTCAGCTGCGCGAACACCAAGTCCGGCGGCCAGCAGACGCAGCCGGATCCGAGCGGCAAGGAACCGCCATGCTACGTGCAGCCGCCGCTGCTCTTCGACAACAAGCAGTTCCCGCGGCTCCAGGCTGGTGTGGCGCCCGACAAGCCGCCGCCCGGCCCGTACGACGGCAGCAAGCCGGCGCAGCCCTGAGATAAGGGACAATTTCCGCCGTGGAGCGCGGGTACGAGTGGCTGTACCGCCGCACCGGCCGGAGGTACCTCGAGGTGATCGGGGTGATCGACTTCCTGTCGGCCGGGGTGATCGCGCTGGGCACGCTCGGCATCCTGCGGCTGTACGTGCACATGACGGACGCGCAGTTCCTGCGCATCATGCTCGTTGCCGACGTGTGCATCCTGATCGCGCTGGCGTACGGCATGTGGAGCCTTCGCGAGGACGCTCGACGGCTGCGCGGCTGGATGGGCGGCGAGCGCGATGGGGTCGACCCGGCGGAGGTGTGGCGGGCGGCGGTCGGCCTGCCGTTCGAGGT
>JAICJR010000016.1 GCA_025928345.1 Thermoleophilaceae bacterium
CCGCCGGAGGCGTGGCGAGCTGTGGCGGGCCTCGCGCGCAGTGGTGTGGCGTCACCGTGGACGACGAGCGCGGGGCGTCTGTTCGACGCGGTGGCGGCGCTCTGCGGAATCCGCGCCGAAGTGAGCTACGAGGGCCAGGCGGCGATCGAACTCGAGGCGCAATGCGCGATGGGCGGACATGGGATCTATCCGCTGCCTCTGGACGCGAGACGGCTCGTCCTGGATCCGCGGCCCACGATCCGCGCCATCGCCGGCGACGTGGGCGCCGGCGTGAGCGTCGGGGTGGTTGCCGCACGCTTCCACGACTCACTCGCGCGCGCCACCGCGGGGGCGTGCGAGCTGGCGGCGTTCCGCTCAGGCACGCGGGCCGTGGTGCTGTCGGGCGGCGTGTTCCAGAACAGGCGCCTGCTCGAGCGCACAGCCGAGTGCCTCACCGCCGCGCGCCTGCGGGTACTGATGCCCGAGCGCCTGCCGCCCGGCGATGGCGGGATCGCGTACGGGCAGGCCGCGGTGGCCGCGGCCCGGCTCGCGGCTGAGGGCGCATGATGGCCGGGCTCGACCACTCGATAGCGCAGCTCGGCGGCGGCGGCACGCTGCTCGTGGTGCTGGGAGTGGCCCTGCTGCTCGGACTGCGCCACGCCACGGACCCGGACCACCTCGCCGCGGTGTCCACGCTGATCGCCACGCACGGCGAGGACGGCTCGCGCCGCGCCGGGCGGCTGGGGCTTGCATGGGGGCTGGGTCATGCCACGACGCTGATCGCCTTCGGCCTGCCGATCGTCCTGTTCAACTCCTACCTGCCAAGGTCGGTGCAGCACGGCGCCGAGCTGGTGGTGGGCCTCGTGATCGTCGCGCTGGCGCTGCGGCTCCTCGCGCGCTGGCGGCGCGGCGCCTTCCATGCGCATTCGCACCGGCACGGCGAGCTCGAGCACAGACACCTCCACCCGCACGCGGACGGGCATGGGCACGTCCACAGCCACGACACCGCCAACCAGCTCGGGCGCTCGCCACGGCAGGCCTACGCGATCGGGCTCGTCCACGGCATGGGCGGCTCGGCCGGCGTGGGCGTGCTCCTGCTCGCGGGCATACCCGGCAAGGTCGAGGCCACGGCTGCGCTGCTGCTTTTCGCGCTCGCGGCCGCGATGTCGATGGCCACGCTCTCGTCCGGCTTCGGCTACGCGCTCACGCGTGGGCCCGTGAGCCGCCGGCTCTTGGCGGCCACCCCGGGACTTGGCGTGGTCGCGCTCGCTTTCGGCGTCTGGTACGCGCTGGCGGCGCTCAGCATCACCGCCTACGGCGTCTGACTGCACGAAGTCACCCACCTGACACATCCCGCAACCGCTTCCGGGTACCTGTGTTGCCAATCATGAGGCGCCGCTTAGGAAGCTGCGTCGATTCCGTCCACAATCAAGGAGGCATACGTGCGTTTTCGACGCATCTTGCTGCCAGGCACGACCGCCGCCGTAGTGGCGGCCATCGTGTCCGCGCTCGTCGGGGGGCCGAACATCGCGTCCGCCGCCAGCACGAGCCTGCACACCGTGCTCGCTCAGCTTCACCGTAATTCCAAGGTGTCCGAGCGGCTGAACGCCGGCTTCTTCCGCGCGCCGCAGACCCAGGGCTTCGTCGGTTCGATGTTCCGCCCGACCGACAGCGACACCGCGTTCTCGGTGAACGCGACCGACCACTCGCTTCAGCTGAAGGCGCAGCGGCCCGGCACGACCGGCACGACCGACGGTCAGCCCGACGCCACCACGCAGAAGCAGAAGGTGACCATCGATCCAGTCGACCAGACGCAGGGCGTGTTCGAGGCGCCGATCCAGATCCCGAACCGCGCCAAGGTGATCAAGGTGCAGGCGAGCTACGCCGACAGCTCGGGCAACAACACCACCACGAACGGCACGGCCGCGCCGAGCGGCTTCAAGTTCGAGGTGCTGAGCGTCGGCCTCACCGGCGGCTCGCCGACTGAGCTGCTCAACAACCCGGCAGGCCTCCGTTCGGTCGATGGCAGGTCCAGCACCGACACGCTCGGTCTCGCCAACAACGGGTTCCAGGTGAACAACTCGACCACGCGCTACCTGCTGCGCGTGACGATCGACGACACCAACGCGAACACGAAGTTCTACGGATTCACGATCCAGTACGTGATCGGCAAGGGCGTGCCCGGCGCCCCCTCGTAGGACCTGACCTACCTGCCGTAGCGGGCGGTGAGCGATCCGGTTGCGATCGCCACCGCCCGTATGGCGGGCACCGCCTTCGCGGGGCTCTCCCCCGCCCTCAATGCCACGCGCTTGCGCAGCGCGTACACACCGAAGATGTAGTGATGAGGCTTGTCGCCCTTCGGCGGGCACGGCGGCGTCCAGCCGCTGCCGCCTCCGCTGTTCGCGCCCTCGATCGCACCAGCGGGTAACGCAGCGCCACCCACGCTCCCGCGCGAGGTGTGCGGAAGTCCCCACACCACCCAGTGCACGAATGTCCCGCCGGGCGCATCCGGATCGCCAACCAGAACCGCGACCTCCACAGCATCCGAAGGCACACCGGCCCACGACAGGGTTGGCCGAGAACCCGCCTCATCGCACGTGAACCGCCGCGGAATCACACCTCCATCCCGGAAGTCAGGCGAGGCAACAGCAAGCGGCGAAGTGCCCACCTCACTGCTGCTGTTCGTGGGCGCACCGGATGACCCACATCCGGCGAGAGCGAGCACAAGCAGCAGCGCCCCTGTGATCGATTTCACGCAGCGACCCGGGGAGAGCGTTACGGTGGGCACTTGAGGGTTCATCAGGAGGTACTCATGCGGGATTACGACGTCGCCATAGTCGGTGCGAGCATCGCGGGCTGTACCGCCGCAACTTTCTTGGGGCGGCAGGGCGCGAGTGTCGCCTTGATCGAGAGTCATAGCGATCCCGCCGCCTTCAAGCGCATGTGCACGCACTTCATCCAGGCGAGCTCGGCGCCGACGATCGCACGACTGGGGATCGAGCACGCACTCGACCAGGCTCACGGCCGGCGCACGGACACGAACATCTGGACGCGCTACGGCTGGGTGTCGTTCGGGCGCGAGTCGGCGGGGCCCCCTATGTCCGAGTGGCGCCCGTGGAACGTCCGGCGCGAGAAGCTCGATCCGATCCTGCGCGACCTCGCGGCGAGCACCGACGGCGTCGAGCTCCTGCTCGGCCACACGGTGAACGCGATCGTGCGCGACGGCGAGCGCCTGGCGGGCGTGCGAACACGCGAGCGAAACGGCGACGAGCACGAGATCAGGGCGAAGCTCGTGGTGGCCGCCGACGGTCGCGACTCCGAGATGGCGAAGCTCGCGAACGTGCCCACCAAGCTCAAGCAGCACAACCGCTTCGGCTACATGGGCTACTACCGCGACACGCCGCTCGTCACCGGCGACAGCGCGCAGATGTGGCTGCTCGACCCGGACGTTGCATACGCGTTCCCCACCGACAGCGACCTCATCTGCCTCGCGGTGTTCCCGCACAAGGACAAGCTCGCCTCGTTCAAGCCCGACCCCGAACAGGCGATGGCGCGCGTGTTCGAGTCGCTCCCTGACGGCCCGCGGCTCGACCCGGATAAGCGCGAGTCGAAGGTCATCGGCAAGCTCGAGATGCCGAACACGGTCCGCCAGACCACGCAGCCGGGGCTCGCGCTCGTGGGCGACGCCGCACTGGCCGCGGATCCGCTCTGGGGCGTGGGCTGCGGCTGGGCGTTCCAGTCGGCCGAGTGGCTGGCGGAGGCGGTCGGCCCGTCGCTGTCCGGTGGCCCGGAAGACGTGGACGCCGGCCTCGAGCGCTACCGCAAACGCCACCGCAAGGGACTCGGCGCGCACGAGAAGTTCACGTCCGAGTACTCGCGCGGCCGCCGCTTCAACCCGGGCGAGAAGCTGATCTTCCGCGCCGCCGCGCGGGACCAGGAGGTCGCGCGCCGGATGGGGCTGATGGGCGAGCGCTGGGTGAGCCCGCAGAGTGCGCTCTCCCCCGCGACGATGGCTCGCGCCGTGCGCGTGAACCTGAGCCGCAAGCGACCGCCGATCGGCCTGCGCCGCGCGGCATCGGTGGCCGGCTAGGCATGCCGCGCGCGCGCCGCATCACGGTGGGCGACGTCACCTCGCCCGTGATCGAAGCCGGCCCGGAGGACGCCGGCGAGGCGGTGTTCTTCGTACACGGCAACCCGGGCTCGTCGCAGGACTGGGCCGCGCTCGTGGACGCCGCGGGCGAGCTCGGCCGCGCCGTGGCGGTGGACATGCCCGGCTTCGGCCAGGCCAGCAAGCCGGCGAACTTCGACTACACCGTCACCGGCTACGCCACCTTCATCCAGGGTGCGCTCGAGCAGCTCGGCATCTCGCGCGTGCATCTCGTGGTGCACGACTTCGGCGGCCCGTTCGGCCTGCTCTGGGGGCTCCAGCACGCGGACGCATGGGCGAGCGTGACGCTGATCAACATCGGCATCCTCCCCGGCTACCACTGGCACACGCTCGCGCGCCGCTGGCGCACACCGGTGCTCGGCGAGCTGCTGCAGCTCTACATCCCGCGCGCGGCGTGGCGGAAGAACATGCAGGCGTCCAATCCGAAGGGGCTGCCGCCGGAGTTCGTCGACCAGATGTACGACAACTACGACCGCGGCACGCGCCGCACCGTCCTCAAGCTCTACCGCGCCACTCCGGATCCCGGCGAGGCGGCGGAAGAGGTGGGCAAGGCCATCAAGGCGCTGAACAAGCCCGCCCTGGTGATCTGGGGAATGAAGGACCCGTTCCTACCCGGCAAGTACGCGGACGTGCAGGCAGATTACTTCGACGTGAAGAACACGGTGAAGCTGCCCGAGAGCGGCCACTGGTGCTATCAGGACGATCCGGATGGGGTGAGGGAAGCGCTCGTGCCGTTTCTCAGGGAGCGGCTGTCGGCGGCGTCCTGACCGGCCGCTATCGGCGCTCCCATCGCGTGGAAGCCGCCGTCGACGTGCACGATCTCTCCTGTTACCGCCTTCGCCCAGTCGCTGAGTAGCCAGCACACCGTGCGCGCCACCGGCTCGCGGTCCTCCGGGTCCCAGCCGAGCGGCGCCTGGGACTTCCACAGGCTCACGAGGTCGCTGAAGCCGGGAATGCCGCGGGCAGCCAGAGTCTGGAGCGGGCCCGCGGACACGAGGTTCACGCGCACGCCGTGCGCGCCGAGGTCGCGCGCCAGGTAGCGGTTCACGGCCTCGAGCGCGGCCTTCGACACGCCCATCCAGTCATACACGGGCCACGCCACGCTGGCATCGAAGTCGAGGCCGACGATGCTGCCCTCGCCATCGAACAGCGGCAAGAGCGACGCGGCGAGCGCCTTGTACGAGTAGGCGCTCGTCTGGAAGGCGGTGAGCGCACTCTCGGGCGGCGTGGTCATGAAGCGGCCACCAAGAGCGTCCTCGGGCGCGAATGCGATCGCGTGGAGGATGCCGTCGAGCCCCTCCCAGCGGTCGGACACGTCGGCCTGCAGGCGGTTCAGGTGCTCCGGATCGTTCACGTCGAGCTCCAGCACGTCTGGCGTGCGCGGCAGCCGGCCCGCCGCCCGCTCGGTTAGGCGCATCGCCCGGCCGAAGCTCGTGAGAATCACCTCGGCGCCGGCGTTCTGAGCGTGCTCGGCCACCGCGAACGCGATGCTCTCCCGCGAGAGCACGCCGGTGATGAGTATGCGTTTGCCCTGGAGGATCACAGCGGCATCACGAGCTCGGACGCGAGCTCGGCGGCGACCGGCGAGCGGCGCCACACCAGTTCCACGCGCGCGCGTGCCGCGGTGCGGCCGCGCTGGGTGACGATCTTCCACAGCGCCTCCACCAGGCCGTGCGACGCGTCAACCGGCTTCAGCGACTCGATGCGCCCGTCCACGTGGATCGTGTCCCCGATGTAGACGGGATGCTTGAAGACAACGTCGGAAACGCGCCGCAGCGCCACCACACGCTCGGGGTCGAGCGGCACGAGCCCGATCGCGTACGACATCACGAGCATGCCGTGTGCGATGCGCTCGCCGAAGCGGCTCTCGGCGGACCACGCGGCGTCGGTGTGCTGCGGGTGCATGTCGCCGGTGAGCGTGGCGAACTGGACGATGTCGGCCTCGGTGATGGTGCGGCCGCGGGTGACGAAGCGCTCGCCGCCCTCCAGCGCGTCGAAGTCGAGCGAGAACGGTGAGTTCATGCCATCTCCTTGGTCGGAATCGGATGCCCGGTGAGCGCCTGCGCGCACGCGCGCGCCGCGCGGCGGATGCCGGTGAGCGACGGGTGAAAGCCGTCCGCCGCGAAGTTCTCGCGCCTGCGCGCGAGCGGATGGTCGCCCCACTCGAGGCACATCACGCCGTAGCGGCGCGAGAGCGTGCGGCTGATGTCGTTGAGCTGCCTGATGCCCTGCTCCACGCGCCGCCGCGACCGCGGCCGCAGGCCGATGTGCTCGGCGATCGGCGGCGTGGTGACGGTGACGATCGTGGCGTCCGGCAGGTGCTCGCGGATCGTGCTGAAGATGCGCTCGAGCGCCTCCGCGTGCGCTTCGATGTCCGGCCGCACGGTGAGCAGCACGTCATTCACTCCGCACACGACGGTCACGAGGTCGGGCTCGAGCTCCACGCACGGGCCGAGCTGTCCGTCCGCCACCTCCGCGGTGGTCGCGCCGGCCACGCCGAGGTTGTGGTACTCGGCCGGCTCGAGCGCCGCCGCCAGCTCGTCGGGCCAGCGCGCGTCGAGGCCGGGCGCGCCGGCCGTGAAGCTGTCGCCGATCGCCACGTAGCGGCGGAACTCAGAGCGGGATGTTGCCTGCAACGGTCCTCGTCCTCGGCTTCGGGAGCGACGCGATCGCCCACGCCAGGCGGTCGCGCGTGTCGGCCGGCTCGATCACCTCGTCGATGAAGCCCTCGCGCGCGGCGAGGTCCGCGCCCAGGTGCTGCTCGGCGTATTCGCCCGCCAGCTCGGCACGGGCGGCTTGCGAGTCGGCTGCCGCCGCGATCTCACGACGCGAGATGATCCCCACCGCCTGGGGCGCGGCCATCACGCCGATCTCGGCCTGCGGCCAGGCGAACGCGTAGTCGGCGCCCAGGTCGCGCGAGTTCATCGTGATGTAGGCGCCGCCGAAGGCCTTGCGCATCACCACGCTCATCTTCGGCACGGTCGCCTCCGCGAACGCGTGGAGCAGCTTCGCGCCGTGGCGGATCACGCCGGCGCTCTCCTGCTTCGAGCCGGGCAGGAAGCCGGGCGTGTCCACGAGCACCACGAGCGGCAGCCCGAACGAGTTGCACGTGCGCACGAAGCGCGCCGCCTTCTGCGCGGCCTCGGCGTCGATCGTGCCGCCGAGGTATTTCGGCTGGTTCGCGATAACGCCCACGGCGTCGCCCTCGATGCGCGCGAAGCCGGTGACCATGTTCTTTGCCCAGCGCTCCGACATCTCGAGCAGGCGGCCGTTGTCGGCGATCGTGCGGATCACGTCGCGCACGTCGTACACGCGGCGCGCCTCGCGCGGCACGCAGTGCCCGGGATCGCCGGCGGAGTGTGTGGCGAAGGGCTGCGGCGCCACCGTCTCGTGCGCGTTCTGCGGCAGGTACGAGAGCAGCTCGCGCGTGAGGTAGATCGCCTCGGCGTCATCCTCGGTCACCAGCTGGCAGACGCCGTTGCGCTCGTGCACCGCCGGCCCGCCGAGCTCCTCGGCCGTGACGTTCTCCCCCATCGCCTCGGCCACGACGCCGGGGCCGGTGAGGAACATCTTCGCCTCGCGGGTCATCAGGACGAAGTCGGTGAGCGCGGGCGCGTAGCAGCCGCCGCCGGCCGAGGTGCCGCAAATCACGCTGAGCTGCGGGATCAGGCCGGACGCCAGCACGTGCTCGCGGAAGATGCGGCCGTAGCCGGCGAGCGCGGCGGTGCCCTCCTGCATGCGCGCGCCGCCCGACTCGATGAAGCCCACCACCGGCACGCGCGCCTCGCGGGCGAGCTGGAGCACCCGCACGATCGTGTCCGCATGCGCGGCGCCTAGCGAGCCGCCGGCGAAGCTCGCGTCCTGCGCGTACACGTAGACGGGCCGGCCGTCCACGAGCCCCGAGCCGCCCACCACGCCGTCGCCCGCGCGTGCCTTCGAGCCCATCGCGCGCGAGCTCACCGCGCTGCGGATCGTGCGCACCGTTCCCGGGTCGCACAGCAGCTCGAGGCGGTCGAGCGCGGTGAGCCCCGGCGGGTCCGCCACGCGCAGGTGGGATGTGTGAGGCGCGATCGTCATGCGGCTATGCAGAGCACCGCGTTATGGCCGCCGAACCCGAACGAGTTCGAGATCGCCACGGCGCGCCCGTTCGCGTTCAGCGGACGCGGGCCGTCGGGGACGTAGTCGAGGTCGAGCCCCTCGTCCGGCACCTCGTAGCCGAGGGTGGGCGGCGCGATGCGCTCGCGCAGTGCGAGCAGCGTGGCCACCGCCTCCACGGCGCCCGCGGCGCCCAGCAGGTGGCCCACGGCGGACTTGGTTGAAGACACCGGCAGGCTCTTCGCAATGTCCTCGCCGAGGGCGGCCTTGAGAGCGTCGGTTTCGGAGCGGTCGTTGAGCGGCGTGGAGGTGCCGTGAGCGTTCACGTAGTGCAGGTCGGACGCCGAGAGCTCAGCGTCCTCGAGTGCACGCTTGATCGCCCGCGCGGCACCGCCGCCGCCAGGTTCGGGGGCAGTGAGGTGGAAGGCGTCGGCGCTCGCGCCGTAGCCGAGCAGCTCGCCGAGCACGGTCGCGCCGCGCTCTTCCGCGGCCTCGGCCGACTCGAGCACGAGCACGGCGGCGCCCTCGCCCATCACGAAGCCGTCACGCCGGGCGTCGAAGGGGCGCGATATGCCGGACTCAGACAGCGCGCCCATCGCGCCGAAGCATGCGTAAGCGAGCGGCGTGATGCCCGCCTCGGCGCCGCCGGTGACCATGGCGTCGGCGTCACCCGCGCGAATCATGCGGAGCGCGGTGCCGATGGCGTCGGCTCCCGCGGCACAGGCAGACACGGTGCTGAACGCCGGTCCCTTGAAGCCGTAGCGGAGCGCCAGGTTGGCCGCGCCGGCGTTGCCCATCATCAGCGGGATGCCGAGCGGCGACACGCGGCCCGGGCCGGACTCCTTCAGCACGTCGTGCTGTGTCTCGATCGTCGCGATCCCGCCGATGCCGGTGCCGATCACGCAGCCCACGCGCTCTGGGTTCACCGGCAGCTCTTCGCCGTCGGTCCAGCCGGCGTTTTCGAGTGCCTCCTGGCAGGCCGCGATCGCGAGCTGCGCGAAGCGGTCGGTGCGGCGCAGCTCCTTCTTCGTCAGCACCTCGGCCGGATCGAAGTCGTTGCACGCGCCCACGCCGGACTCGATGCCGCACTCGCCCGCCTTCCAGCGCTCGTGCAGCGTGGCGGCGCCGTTGCCGAGCGGCGACACGGCGCCCACGCCGGTGATGACTACCCGGCGGCTCATGACGCGCGGGCCACCACCAGGTCGATCGCGTCGCCGACGGTGGTCAGCTTCTCCATGTCCTCGCCCTTGAGGACCACGCCGAACTCCTCCTCAACCACCTGCGCGACCTCGACGAGATCGAGCGAGTCGATGTCGAGCGACTCGAAGGTGGCATCGCGCGTGACGTCCTCGGGCTCGGGGCCGAGCTTGCTTATGGCCTCGAAGATCGTCGTCTCGACGGTCTCCTGCGTTGCTGTGGCTGGCATGGGTGTTCTCCTTTCAGGCGGTCAGGCCGCCATCGACTGTCAGGGTGGTTCCGTTCACGTAGCTCGCGTCGTCGCTTGCGAGGAAGCGGACGCAGGCGGCGATCTCCTCGGGCGTTCCGGCGCGGCGGGCGGGCACGGCCTCGAGGAAGCGCTGCTGGTCGATGCCTTCGGTGAGCTCCGTCTCCACGAGCCCGGGCGCGACCGCGTTCACCGTCACGCCGCGGCGCGCGACCTCGGCCGCCACCGTGCGCGTGAAGCCCACGAGGCCCGCCTTTGACGCTGCGTAGTTCGCCTGGCCGGCATTGCCGCGTACGCCGCCCACGACGGACGCGATGTTGATCACGCGGCCGTGGCGCGCGCGCATCATGGCCTTCATCGCGCGGCGGGTGGTGCGGAAGGCGCCCGAGAGGTTGGTGGCAAGCACGTGCTCCCACTCGTCGTCCTCGAGCTGCATCGAGAGGCCGTCCGCGCGCACGCCCGCGTTGTTCACGAGCACGAGCACAGGCCCGAAGCGCTCTTCGAGCTCCGAGAAGATCGACTCGACGGCGTCGGGGTCCACGACGTCGCCGCGCACGCTGAGCGCCTGCCCACCGGCGGCTTCGATCTCGGAGACCACTTGGGCCGCGCCCTCCTCGTCGGTGCGGTAGTTCACGCCCACCGCCCAGCCCTCGGCGGCCAGCATGCGGGCGATCGCCGCGCCGATTCCGCGCGAGGCGCCGGTGACGAGCGCGCAGCCCTCAGGCGGCATCGTCGAGCCCCCATTCCATGAGCGCGCCGCCCCAGGTGAAGCCGGCGCCGAACGCGCCCGCGAGCACGCGCATGCCCGGCCTGAGCCGGCCGTCCGCCTCAGCCTCGGCGAGCGCAATCGGGACCGAGGCGGCGGAGGTGTTGCCGTAGTTCGCGATGCAGTCGATCACGCGCTCGGGCGGCAGGCCGAGCTTCGCGCCCACGGCGGAGATGATCCGCGCGTTGGCCTGGTGGTAGACGAACAGGTCGACCTCGTCGAGGCCGAGCCCGGCGCGCTCGACGACGTCGAGCGTGACCTCGGAGATGCGGGCCACGGCGTTCACGAAGGTCTCGTGGCCGCGCATCTCGAGCGTCCCTCCGCGTGGAATCCGGATCATCTCGAGCGCGGACTCCGAGCCGAGGACCACAGGTCCCATCCGGCCCTCGGAGGTGGCGGTCATCACCACGGCGCCGGCGCCGTCGCCGAAGAGGGCGGCGGTGCGGCGGTCGTCGTGGTCCAGATAGCGGTGCAGTGCGTCCACGCCGATCACGAGCGCCTGCCGCGAGCGCCCGGACTCGAGCTGCGCCGTGGTCACCTGGAGCGCGGAGACGAACGCCGTGCAGGCGGCGCCCACGTCGATGGGCGCGGCGTTCGTCATGCCGAGCGCGCCGGCCACGAGCGGCGCGGTGTTGGGCGTCACCTCGTCCTGGGTGGTCGTGGCGACGATCAGGAGGTCGAACTCGTCCGCCGGCACGCCACAGCGCTCGAGCGCGAGCCGGCCCGCCTCGGCGGCGAGGTCGCTCACCCGCTCGTCGTCGCGCAGCACACGCCGTTCCCTGATGCCCGTGCGCGTCTCGATCCAGCGATCGTCCACACCCACTCGCTCGGCGATCGGCGCGTTCGTGATCGTCAACTCGGGCACCGCGAGCACGGCGCAGCCGATCGCGGCGCCTCGCAGCTCGCGGCCGCCGGGCGGCGCTTGATCCACCACAGGGGCGAGCGCCTCACGCACAGGCGGGCTCCTCGGAGACGACCTCGGCGTTCACGTCGGAACCCAGCGTCTTGCGGACGAGGCCGGTGAGCACGCGACCGGGACCGACCTCGAGAAAGCGCGTGACGCCGCGGTCGCGCAGCGCGAGCACGATCTCGCGCCAGCGCACCGGCGAGGTGAGGCCCTGCACGAGGCGAGCACGGATGTCGCTGTCGAACGGAGCGGCTGTGACGCCGGAGAACACGGCCACGCGCGGCTCGTTCAGCTCGATGGCGTCGAGCGCCGCCTCGAGTTCAGGGGCTGCAGCGGCCATCGCCGGCGAATGGAAGGCGCCGCTCACGCGCAGCCGCGCCGCGCGCAGGCCCTCGACCTTCGCGCGATTGCACGCGGCGTCGATCGCCACGGCATCGCCGGAGAGCACCACCTGCTCGGGCGAGTTGTCATTGGCGAGCGTGAGCCCGAAGCGCTCGGCGAGATCGGTGGCCGTATCCACCGGCGCGCCCACGGCCATCATGCCGCCGTCAGTGGCGCGGTGCATCAGGCGGCCGCGCAATGCGACCAACTGGAGCCCATCGCGCTCCGACATCGCGCCCGCGGCCACGAGCGCCGCGAACTCGCCCAGCGAGTGCCCGGCCATCAGTTCCACGTTCGTCCCCTCGAGCAGCGACCAGCCGGCCAGGCTCGCGCAGTAGATCGCCGGCTGCGCCATGTGGGTGCCCTCGCCGATGCGCTCGAACGGGTCGAGCCGCAGCTCGCGCCGGCAGAGCTCGAGCAGATCGGGGCGAAGGCGCTCCACCACGGAGCGCATGTCCGGCGTCTGGCTTCCCTGGCCGGGGAAAAGGGCTGCAATCAACAGAACCTCCAGGGCCGCGGAACGGTGCGCGGCGTCGGGCGTTGTGGAGACTTACTCGGAGCAACCCGAGAATCGACGCGCACCCACCGACCTACCCCCCGTACGGGGGGCGAGCGCTGGACAGGCGGGGGGTGCGGCCTGCGGCCGCAGCAGAGTTGCGGAATTGCGGAGTTGCAGAGACGTCGGGCTCCGGCGCAAGCTTTTTGATCAGACCGTTCAGCAGTCGCGCCACCTCCTCCAATCGATCGGCAGTTCCGTGTGTGATTAGGCCGCGACGTTCGCCGTAGGTGACCCAGTGCTCCATCTCCAGGAGCGAGCCGCGGGCAATGCGAAGGAACTGGCGCCGATCCTGCTCATGCCAGCGACCGCTCGCCTCCGCGATATTCGCCCCGACGGAAGTGGCTGACCTGATCAGCCGGGAACCGATCGCCTTGCGATCCAGCAGCGGCCACTGCTCGACTGCGGTGTGCAACTCGTGCGCGAGTTCAACAGACCGCTGGTACACGATCAGCTTCTGGAAGTTCGACGCCATGCCGGATTAAGGCAGCGGCCCAGGATTCTCGCCCCTGCCGGCCGCCAAATGCTCACAGACCACGCCGCAGATCATTGAGGCAACCGAACTGATCGCAGTTCTGCAGTCCGCAATTCCGCAACTCTGCAGTTAGAGGCCTCAACTTCGGCGCGCTTGGGTACTGACTCCTCAGGGAGGGGCAGGCCGGGATGACGGCGGCGCACTTTCACATCGAGATTCGCGGACTCGACCACGGCGTGACCGAGGTCTCGCTGTGGGGCGACGTGGACCTGGCGGTCGCGCCTCAGCTGCAGGAGGAGATGGACGCCCTGATCAGCGAGCGCAAGACGCGCCTGGTGATCAACCTGACGGACGTGAGCTTCATCGACTCGACCGCGCTCGGCACGCTCCTGCATACGGCCCGCCACGCCCGGCGCAGGCGCGGCCGGCTCGCGGTCGTCTGTCCCGACCCCACGATGCGAGGGCTGTTCGAGCTCGTCGGCCTGAACCTCATCTTCCCGGTGGAGGACACACTCGACGGAGCCCTCTCGCACCTCGTGGGGCGCCGCCGCATCAAGCGCCACTCGGCGTCGCCGCAACCAGAGGCGCCCTAGCCGATCAGCCCCAGCTCCTGGGCCTGCCGCACCGCCTCCGCGCGGTTGCGGACGGACAGCTTTCTGTACACCGCGCTCGTGTGCTCCTTGACCGTGTGCGGCGAGAGGAACAGCCGCTCGGCGATCTCGCGGTTGGTCGCGCCCGTGGCGATCAAATCCAGGACCTCGCGCTCACGCGCCGACAGGTGCGCCGGCGCCGCCACTGCCTGTTCGCGCTGTGGGCGGAACACCGTCATGCCCATGCCCACCATGCGCACGGCCTTCGCCACGTCGTCGGCATCCCAGTCCTTCGAAACGAACCCGGACGCTCCCGCGGCGCGCGCCACGTGCTGCGACATCCGCCCCGCGCCGGAGATCAGCAGCACGCGCGTTCGCGGCGATTCGCGCCTGATCGTCTCGCACAGCTCGGCGCCCGACTGGTCGCCTAGGAACAGATCCACCAGCGCCACCTCGGGCTCATACCGGCGCGCCAGTTCGAGCGCGTCGCCGGAATCGCGCGCGGTGAGGCAGCGCTCCACCCAGGGCTGCTGGCCGAGGAGAAGGCGGAAACCCCACTGCACCACCTCGTGGTCGTCCACCACGAGCACGCTGAAGCGGTTCTTCGTCACAGCGGCACCACCAGCCGCGTGCGCCAGCGCCCGACGTCGGCGGCGCCGAACTCCACCACGCCGCCCACCTGCAGCGCCTCGAGCGACACAAGCCTGAGCCCCATCCCGGTGCCTGAGGACGGCGCCATCACGCCGTCGTTCACAACCTCGAGCGAGAACGTCTCGGCGGAGAGCTTCACGCGAATGTCGATCACGGTCGGAGTGGCGTGGCGCACGGCGTTGCGCAGGGACTCCCCGAGCACCGCCTGCGAGAGTGGCTCGAGCCGCGGCGGAACCTCCCGATCGCCTTTCCACTCGATCTCGACGGGCACGTCCGCATAGCCGCGCTCGAGGCGGCCAAGCTCCTCGCGGAGCGTCGTACCGGTGCGGCGCGGCTGCGGCGAGAGCGTGCGCTCGAGAGCGGTGCGAAGGTCGGCGAGCGCCTCGCGCATCTCGCTGCGGCAGCGCTCGCGGTCCGCCGGCCCGAGCTCCACCTCCGAGCTGAGCACGAGCGACACGCCGAACAGCCGGTGCATCACCCGCTCGTGCACCTCGCGCGCGAGCTCGATGCGCTCGTAGAGCCGCCGGGCGCGCTCCTGCTGGCGAGTGGCTATCCGCGCGCTCGCGGCGAGCGCCGCCAGCTTGCCGAGCGTCCACATCGTGTGGCGCTCGTCGTCGGTGAGCTTGAAGCGGCCGCCGCCGCGGTCGGCAAAGATCACGCCGAACCAGCGGTTGGCGGCCGACAGCGGCGTGCAGGTGAGCGTCGTGATCTCGAGCGCGCCCTTGTAACGCGCGGGCACCTCGTGCGCCAGCTGCTCCGGCGTGAGCTCCTGCACCTCGTCGAGCGCGAGCGCCCGCTGCGCGACGGGCGTCTCGTCGAGCGTGCCGTGCACGTCCACGAGCAGTGATGGATCGATGCCGTGCGAACCGGCCGCCACCACGCGCGCGAGCGAGTCGTCGTAGAGCATCAGCACCGCTCGGCGCATCGACGTGAGGCGGCAGAGTGCCTCGCACAGGCGGTTGTAGAACTCGCCGGGCTCGGTCTCGCTCCTGTCGATCCCGGAGAACAGCTCGACGAAGACGTCAAGCGTCTCGACCTGGGGCGAGAGGACTCCGTTCCCCATACGCGGACCGTACCGGAGCGCCAGGCGGGCGCTACAGCCCGACCGGCTCCG
The DNA here is from genome assembly GCA_025928345.1 of Thermoleophilaceae bacterium. GTDB lineage: Bacteria > Actinomycetota > Thermoleophilia > Solirubrobacterales > Thermoleophilaceae > JAICJR01. The sequence goes on from JAICJR010000016.1 coordinate 15,127, forward strand.
GTTCGGGCCGGGGCGTCGGATCGAGCGGGCGGCGCACATGCAACGCGAGCCGCAGCGCCTGCATCTGTCCGAGGAACACGGTGCGCGTATGGCCGCAGTCGGCGCACACGCAGTCGACGTGCGACTCGTAGTCGTCAGTCAGGCTGAGGTGCCACTCGACGTGCCCCGACAGGCACACCGGACACGCGAGCGAGGCCGCCACGAGGCAATCCTGGTCGTGAGCGCGAAAGGCCGCAGTCTCGTCGTGATGGGCCATATCTGGATCATCCCGGGGTCGGCGCGAACGTAACAGTCAGCGCTGGAACGTTCCCCCCGCTTGGGGGGTGCGTCAGCGGACGAGGACGAAGCTGCTCTGGCCGATGAACGAGCCGTACCGGTGGGCGGCGCGCGATCCGTAGCCCGGCCACACATACCAGCGGTACCTGCCGGGCCGCAGGGCGAAGCGGTGACCCGCGAACCTCCAGTGGCGGTGGAGCTTGAGCTGTGCGTGCCCGGGCCACGCGCTGAGGACCTTCGTCTTGCCCCGGAACACCTGCACGTTGTAGTAGCTCGCGCCGCGCACGGCAGGCCAGCGCAGTCGCGGCGCCCGCCTGACTTTCGTCCCGCGCGTCGGCGCCATTCCCTTCGACACCGCGGGCCTGGCCGCCGCGCTTGCGGAGGTGCTGTTGCCGGCCTGGTCGAACGTCGTGACCGTGTAGCGGTAGAGGACGCCGTTCGTGAGCGTGGGATCGCGGAAGCGCTTGCCCGTGCCCGAGAAGACGATGCCGCTCCGCGTACCCCGCGGTCCGGGGGCTCGCGAAATCTGCACGCGCACCGTGTCGGGCGATGGCTGCCACTTGAGCGTGGCGCTGCGGTTACCGGGAGTCGCCGTCACGTGCCCGAGGATGGGAGGCGTGTCGTCGAACGCCACTGTGAAGGTGCCGGTGCCGACGTTGCCCGCGTTGTCGGTACAGGTACCCACGAGTTGCGTGCCCGGACCGTCGAACGTGACCGAGCTGCACGACGCGACGCCGGAGGTCGCATCCGCCCCCGAGAACGCGTAGCCCACCGCATGGTTCCACCAGCCCCCGAAGTCCGGGCCACGAAGCGGCGTGGCTACGGTGACCTGAGGAGGCGTGCGGTCAATGTGGAGAACGGCCGTTTCCTCTGTGGTCGTCAGATCTCCTTTGTCCTGGACCGTGCAGGACACCGACAGCGCAGCGTTGTCCTGGGTGAAGGTCTGGGTGTTGCAGTTGCCGCCGACCTGACGGGCGTGGAGGGTGTTCCAATCCCAGATCAGCTGGACCGGCTGGTTGTGCCACTGCGCGCAGCTCTCGGGTGTTGCATCAGCCGGCGGGGAGCAGCCATAGCTCAGCGAGGGAGCGGCACTCGCGGGCAAGGCGTGCGCGAACACGGCCACGCCCGCGAGCGCGATGAGCACTGCCAGGCGCCTCATCCGGTTCTCCCGCGGACCGGCATCGCCGCCAGCCGCAACACCGACGCACCCGCAACCACGAGCAACAGGAGCGCGATCGGGGCGAGCCCGGGTAGGGCGTGCCCGTCGTGCCGCCCGGCGCTCGCCAGATGGGCTGACAGGGATCTCGTCAGCGGCCGGCTGAAGAGCGCCGTGGCTCTGGGCGGGGAACTTCCGTGGCGGCGCTTATGTGCTGCGTGGCGGTGCGGCGCCGACCGCCCGGGCGTACGGTGCGACGCATGTGCCGCGACATGCCGAACGGTGGGCGAACGCGGAGCGCTGTGCGTTGTGGGAACGCTCTGCACCTGCACCTGCACCGGAGCCGGTGCGGCGGGCGTGACCTGCTCCGAGCTCTGGACTGGCCCGCTTCCACCTCCCTGCGTTCCGCTCACCGGAGCGGCGTCTGGCCGAATCTGCGGCGAAGGGCTGGGGCTGGGCGGAGGCATGTCAGCACTCGCCACCGGCACGATCGCGATGAGCCCTACCGCGGCGGCTGCCGCGCTCAGAGGCCGTCGTCCTCGGGCAAATGAGCTCACCGGTGACAAACACCCCTTCGTGGCAGGTGCACCGATTGCGGTATGCAACCTAAGCCTGCAGCGCGCGGTTGTCAACGCTCAATACGAACGCCAACCCGCCTAACAGTGGTCTAACAGCGAGCGTAAGACCCAGCTAACCGCCCCCGGCGACGATGCTCCCAGTGGCAACGAAAGAGCGCATCGTCGACGGCTGGAGGGCAGGCGGAGTCAGCCACGTGGGCTGGAGGCTCGCGGTGGTGTGCGATGAGCCCGCGCTCGCGCGCCGGGCGGTGGACGCGCTCGAGCGAGAGGGGCTGATCGTGACGCTCGAGGCCTCGGGGCCGGACGTGTCCGCGATCGCGGCCAGTGGCCGGCGCCCAACGATGCTGATCGTCGAGGCACCGGAGCAGCAGGCGATGCTCGAGGAGACCCTGGGCTGGGCGGAGCGGCACCTGCCTGATGTGCTCAACATCGTCGTCCTGCCGGAGGGCCGGCAGTCCGACGCCGGGCAGCTGCTCTCACTCGGCGCAGACGCGGTGGTGCTCGAGACGGACCTCGAGATGACGCTCGGGCCGGTGGCGCGCGCGGCTGCCGCAGGGCAGGTTTCGCTCCCGGCGTCGCTCCGTCACGCACTCCAGCGGCCCGCGCTGTCGCACCGGGAGCGCCAGATCCTCGCGCTCGCCGTCGCGGGCCTGACCAACGCCCAGATCGCGCGCCGCTTCTACATCGCGGAGAGCACCGTGAAGACGCACCTCTCCTCGGCGTTTCGGCGGCTCGGCGTGCACTCGCGCCGCGAGGCGGCGGCGCTGATCTTCTCCTCCGATGGCGTGCTACGGCGGAGCGTGCTGGCATCGGTGCGGCTAGCCGACGAGGCCGCGGCGCGGTCCGAGGCCCCGTGAGAGCGCCGGTGTTCGCCGGCCCGGCGGGGTTGGCCGCATGTGGCGCTGCGATCGCGATCGGGGGCATGCCTCCACTCGGCGCGGCTGCGTGGCTCGGCGCCGGCGTGGCGCTTGCGCTTTCCGCTCGGCCAGGGCCGCGCGCCCGCGACGTGCCCACCGAATCGCTCGAGCGGCACATCATGCGCTGCCGGCGGCGCGGCGAGAGCGCCTGCGTGATGGTGGCGCATGTGCCCGACACGGGCCGCGGGCAGGCGGAGCGGCTGAGCGCCTTCTTCCGTCTTACCGACAGCGTGGCGGTGACGCGCATTCCGCACGGCCATGAGGTGGCCGCGGTGTTCGACGACGATGCGCTCGACCGGGACGCGCTCGAGAAGCGCCTGCGCGGTGTCGCCGCGGCGTCAGGGACCACGATCGCCTGGACGCGCTTTCCAGATGACGGCGTGACGCTCACCGTGCTGATCGAGGACGCCCGGGCGGAACTCGCCGACTCCACGGCGATCGAACCCGCCACGATCGTTCCAGCCGTGCTCGAAGGCGCCACGGTGGCCGGGCCGGCGGAGGGCAAATGACGCTGCCTGCCACAGCGCCGGCGGGCCGCGTGCTGGTGACCGGCTGCGCCGGGTTCATCGGCTCACACCTGTGCGAGCGGCTTGTGGACTCGGGACACGACGTGATCGGCGTCGACCGCTTCAGCGCCTACTACGCGCGCGAGGCGAAGGAGCGCAACATCGCGCGCCTGCGCGAGGAGCCGACCTTCTCGCTGCTGGAGCTCGACCTGGCGCGCGACCCGCTCGACGGCTTGCTCGAGGGAGTGGACAGCGTGTTCCATCTCGCCGCCCAAGCGGGCGTGCGCGGCAGCTTCGGGGAGAGCTTCAGCGGCTATGTGCGCGACAACGTGATCGCCACGCAGCGGCTGCTCGAGCAGGCCATCACCGAGCCGCTCGAGACCTTCCTGTACGCGTCGTCCTCGTCTGTGTATGGGGACGCGGCGAAGTACCCCACCGCCGAGCGCGCCGCCCGTCGACCCGTATCTCCCTACGGGATGACCAAGGTGGCGACGGAGGAGGTTGCGAGTGTCTACCTCCGTTGCTTTGGCGTGCCGGTGGTGGGTCTCCGGTACTTCACCGCCTACGGGCCGCGCCAGCGCCCCGACATGGCGTTCTCGAGGTTCTTCGACTGCGTCCTCGCGGGCCGGCCGCTGCCGATCAACGGCGATGGCAGCCAGGTCCGCGACTTCACGTTCGTCGACGACGTGGTGGAGGGCACGATCGCCGCCGCGAAGCTGGGTCGGGCGGGCGCGGTCTACAACCTTGGCGGCGGCGCGCCGGTGCCGCTCCTCCAGGCGATTCGCTGGATGGGCGAGATCGCGGGCCGCCGCGTCGAAGTCGAGCAGCGCCCGCCCCCGGTAGGTGAGGCGCATCGAACCGGTTGCGACGGCGAGCTCGCACGCACAGAGCTCGGCTTCGTCCCGCGGACCGAGCTGCGGGACGGGCTCGCCGCGCAGCTGGAATGGAGCATCTGCGAACGGCAGGGCCGGGCCAGTCCGGTGGCCGCCTAGGAACGGAGGAACGCATGACCGGATCCGGACTGATGCCTCTGCTGCGAACGTGGTGGTGGCTGATCGCGGCGGCCGCCGCGATATCGGCGTTGCTGGCCTGGGCCATCGCGTCGCAGGAGCAGAAGACCTACCAGGCGGACGTGAAGCTGCTCGTCGGACCCGTGAGCGCGGACCTCCCGACCGTGCAGGCGTCCGGCGCGCTGGGCCGCACCTACGCGGAGCTTGCCCACTCCCGGCCTGTGGTTACGTCGGCCGCTCGCCAGGCCGGCGTGAAGCTCACGCCCGACCAGGTGGACAACGCGGTGACCGCGACCTCGAACGACGTCACGCGGATCGTTGACGTGCAGGTGCGCTATTCCAACCCGGAAGCTGCCGCGAAGCTCGCCGCGGGGGTGGCCCGCCAGCTTCAGCTTCTGAAGAGAAAGCCTCCGACTGAGAGCGGCGACTCGGTGGACGCCATCATGCGCGACCCGGGGGTCGTGGCGCTCCCCGCCGGCGTGCAGAAGACGATCCGCGCGGCCGTGGTGGATGTGGTCGGAAGCCCCGACGTGGGCAGCCTCGACGTGGTGGACGCGCCGCTCAAGCCGCGCTCCGCGGTCTCCCCCAAGGTTCCGCTGCTGGTCCTGCTCGCGGCCCTCGCCGGCGCGCTGCTCGCCTCCGTGTACGCGCTGATGAGAGAGGGAATCGCGAGCTCCCGTGCCAGCGATTCGTTCGAGGGCTTCGAGGTGGAGAACCTCTTCACGGGCGGCAGCAACGGCGCTGCGCATCCCGTCGAGCCGCATGAGACCGAGGGCGAGCTCCCGGACCGGGAGCGCTGGTGAGCAGGGAGCTACCCGCGGCGCACCCTTGCCCAGACCGCCTCATGACGTCCGGCGACGAAGTTCGCGAGGCCCTCGAGCGTGGCCAGGTTCATGCGGCAGAAGTAGAACGGGAGGTAGAGCGCCTTGCTGCGCCGGCCCGCGCGCTCGCGCCGCCAGCCCTCGAGCGCCGCGGCGTAGAACGCGAGCTGGGCGAGCGCAAACACGCGTGCCCAGCCGCGCTCGCGAGCCAGCGGCGCATTGCTGAGCGCCAGCGCGCCGAGCGCCCACGGCACGAGCGGCCGCAGCGCCTTGTGGGACAGCACCTCGAACGCCAGCTTGGGGTTGCGCCGCGCAACGCGCGGGAGCAGCCGCGCGAGCGCCTGACCCCTGCCCGTAACGAGGCGAGAGCGGCGCGTGGCCTCGTCCGCCACCGTGGCGGACGCGCGCTCGAGCGACAGCGCCGCGGGCGCGTACACCACACGCCAGCCGTCGGAAGCAACGAGCAGCGCCTGCGCGAAGTCGTCGTTCATCGTGCCGGGCGGGGCATGCGGAAACGCCTCCTTGCGGAAGGCGAGGATCTCCCCCGCCACCGCCGCAACGGAGCCGATCTGGCTCTCCCACTCCTTGAGCTTCGACTCGTAGCGCCAGTACAGGCCTTCCGCGCGGTCGAGCGAGCGCCCGGACCCGTCGTCGATCGCCTTGCGGCCGGTCACCGCCCCCACCTCGGGGTCCGCGAACGGCTCTGCCAACCGGCGCAGAGCATCGGTCGAGTAGCGGTTGTTCGCGTCCGAGAACACCACGATCTCGCCGCTCGCCTCCGCGAAGCCGCGGTGCATCGCCGCGAGCTTGCCGGCGCGCTCCTTACCGTGCAGCACCCGCGCTCGCGGCATTGCGCGTGCGATCTCCGGAGTGGCGTCGTTCGAGCCGTCGGTGACCACAAGGAGCTCGAGCTGGTCGCCCGGGTAGTCGAGCTTCGCGCAGTTGAGAAGCCGCTCCGCGATCTCGTCTTCCTCGTTGTAGGCCACCACCACGAGGCTCAGCCGCGGCGTGTGGGCGGGATCGGCGCGGACCGGTCGCGGCCGGAGGCGGGCGAGGACGCCGACGAGCGCCGGGTAGCCGGCGAACGTGTAGGCGATCAGGCCCGCGGCGCCGAGGAAGACGACCACGCGGCCAGCATAGGCCGCCACGCGCCGCGCGAAGTCGGGTTTTTGGGGGACCTCGAGTGCGCCTGACGGGCCGGTACGCACTCGCGGGAATGGCGGGCGCCGCGCTGCTCACGGGCTGCGCCGGCGCGCGCCACACAGGACGATCGGAGTCCGCCGCTGCCGCGCCCCTGGCGGCGGCGGACCGGTCCTGCTCGCGCCCGTACTCCTCCGCCAGCCCGTGGAACAGGCCGATTCGCGCGGGCGCTCCCTCCGACCCGGCGAGCGCTGCGCGGCTCGATGCACTCGACTCGAGGCTCACCTCGGATCCCACGCAGTACACGTATCCGGTCTACCGGGTGACGCCGGCCACCCCGCGTCAGCGCGTGTCGATCCGCGGCGTGTTCTCGGACGTGTTCGCGGGCGGGCGCCGCATGCGGATCCGCCAGGGCGTGACGATCTCCATCCCGATCCCGGCGGGCGCCGCCGCGGCCGCGGGCAGCGACGCCCAGATAGTGATCGTCAAGCGCTCCACCGGCGACGAGTGGGGTGCGTGGCAGCTGCGCCGCGCGGGCGGCGGCTACAGCGCCGAGAACGGCTACCACTACAACACGCGCTGGAGCGCGGTTCCGCCGCGCTCGCAGAACGGCTCGCCCTTCGGCTCGCGCGGGGCGGGCGTGCCCTACCTCGCCGGGCTCGTGCGGCCGTGCGAGATCGCCCGCGGGCGGATCGACCACGCGCTCGCGTTCGCGTATGACTCGCCGAGCGCCCGCCACGTCTATCCGGCGACCAAGTCGGACGGCCAGGGGCGCGGTCCGTCCGCGCTGCCCGAGGGCACGCGGCTTCAACTCGACCCGAGCATGTCGCGCGCGCGCATACGCGCGTGGGGCTGCCGCGGGCCGTGCCTCACGACGGCCCGAGCCCTGCAGCGATACGGCATGTACGTGATCGACAACTCCGGCCGTCCCAAGGTGATCTTCGAATACGAGGGCACCGCGCATTGGAACGGCAGGGTGACCGCGCGGACGGTCAGCCCCATCCCGCTGTCCGCGTTTCGGGTGCTGAGGTGAGCGCGCTCGAGGTGCATCACGACTTCGCGCCGCTCGCGGCGGAGTGGGAGGAGCTTGCGGCGCGAGCCGGCAGCGGGCCGTTCTCCGCGCCCGGCTGGTTCGAGGCGTGGTGGGAGGCGTTCGGGCGCGGGCAGCTCGAGCTCGTCGCGCTTCGTCGCGGCAGCGAGCTCGCCGCGGTGCTCCCGCTCCATCGCCGCCGCGGGGTGCGCCACGCGCTCACCAACTGGCACACGCCCGAACTGCGACTGCCGGCGGCCGACGCCGCCGCGCGCGCTGCGCTCGCGCACGCACTGCTCGGCACCACCCGGCTCCCAGTGGCGATCGGGATGGTCACGGCCGGCACGCCCGACGTGAGCGATCTGAAGTCGGCCGCCGCCGCTGCCGGCATGTGGACGATCGTGCGCGGCATCGAGCGCTCGCCGTTTGTGGCGCTCGACGGCAGCTGGGACGAGTACCGAGCGGGACTGCCGTCCCGACGCCGGCGCGAGCTGCGCCGCCGCCGGCGGCGGCTCGAGTCGTTGGGAGAGCTTCGCCTCGAGGTGAGGGACGGGAGCGACCGGTTGTGCACGTTCCTCGCCGAGGGCCTCCAGGTCGAGGGATCGGGCTGGAAGGACGAGGAGGGCACCGCCATCCTCTCGCGCCGGGACACGAGGCTGTTCTACGCGCGCATGGCGCACTGGGCGGCGCATCGCGGCTCGCTCCGGCTTGCGTTCCTTCGCCTCGACGAGCGGCCGATCGCCTTCCACCTCACGATCGAGGAGGGCGGCTCCGCGTACCAGCTCAAGGGCGGCTACGACCCGGCGCTGCGGGCCTTCTCCCCGGGCTCTCTGCTGATCGAGGAGATGCTCGCGTGGGCATTTGCGCGCGGTCTTCGAACCTACGAGTTCCTGGGCGCGGACGAGCGCTTCAAGCTCGATTGGACGTCGAGCTTCCGCGAGCGGCTGACCGTCCAGGCGTTCCCGCGCTCGGCGGCGGGCTCGCTCGGCTGGTCCGCGTATGCGTACGGGCGGCCGCTCGCCAAGCGGGCACGCGACCTCATAAGGCGATGAGGCTTCCGTCGATCGCGTTCTATCCCCCGCTGCCGCCCGGCGCGTATCTGCGGCGCCCGGCCGAGGAGCTGCCGTACCCGCTCGGGAGACCAGACTGCTCACTGTTCCTGCGCGGCCGTCACGCGATCTGGCAGGCGCTGCACGCGCTGGGGCTCGCGCCGGGAGACCGCGTCCTCGCCCCGGCATGGCATCACGGCGCGGAGATCGAAGCGCTCCGCCGCGGTGGGCTCGACGTCGCCTTCTACGAGCTCGGAGACGACGCCGCACCCGCCGAGCACGAGCTCGACTCGCTCATCGACAGTCGGACGCGCGCGCTCTTCCTCACCCACTACCTCGGCTTCCCCCAGGACGCGGTGCGCTGGCGCCGCTGGTGCGACCAGCGCGGGCTCCTGTTGATCGAGGACGCGGCGCACGCCTGTCTGGCGCGCGTGGGTAACGTGCCGGCGGGATCCCACGGCGACGCCGCGATGTGGTGCCTCTACAAGAGCTTTGCGTTGCCGGACGGCGCGGCGCTTCGCCTGGCGCACGGGCCCATGCCGGAGGCAGATCGGCCGGCCGCGCCGGGAGCAGTGGAGCTGGCCCGCGGGCATGCGCATTGGCTGATGGGACGCGCGCACGCGATGTCAGTACTCGCCGGGCGCGCGAACGGAAATGCGAACGGACACTTCGACCTCGCCGCCGAGATCCAGCTGGGCGAGCCCGGCAGCCCGCCGTCCGCAGCCACGGCGCTTCTGCTCTCGCGCGTCGTGGACGGGCGCGCTGCCACACGGCGGCGGACCCATTACGCGGTGCTGCTTGACGAGCTCCGCCACCAGGCGCTCGAGCCTTTCGACCGTCTCCCCGACGGGGCCGCGCCCCTCGGGTTCCCGCTGCGCTGCCCCGACAAGCCGCGCATGCTCGAGCAGCTCGGCGCGCTCGGCATCGACGCTGTCGACTTCTGGTCTGCGCCGCATCCGCTCCTTCAGGCCGGCCTCTTCCCGGCGAGCCGCCGCCGTCGCGAGAGCACCGTGCTCCTGCCCGTCCATCAGGAGCTGCGGCCGGCGGACCTCGAGCGCCTGGTGGACGCGGCGAAGGGACGGCGTGCGCCTGTCCCGCCGCTGCGGGTTGAGCGCGCGTGTTCGGTGGCGGAGCTCTACGAGGAATGGTCCGAGCTCGCGCTGCGCGCGCGCAATGTGTTCGCCACCCCGGAGTGGGCCACGGCGTGGTGCGAGCACCTGCTCCACGGACGCCCGCTCGAGCTCGTGACGCTGCGCGCCGCGGGCGGTCGGCTCGTGGCGGTGCTGCCGCTATATGTGCTGTCGGAGCGGCCGCTGCGCGTGCTGCGTGTGGTGGGCCACGGGCCGGGCGAGGATCTCGGCCCTGTCTGCGACCCGGGCGACCGCGTGCGCGTCGGGCGGATGCTGCCGAAGGTGCTGGCGGAGGTCGGGGCGCATGCCCTGCTCGCCGACCACGTGAGCTGCGAGGCAGGCTGGAGCGCGGTCGCGGGAGCGCGCCGGCTGCGGGCTGAGGCGAGCCCCGTGATCCGCTTCGACGGCGCCGACTGGCACGCGTTCATGGCCGGACGAAGCCGGCGACTGCGCAAGGAGCTGGGCCGGCACGAGCGGCGGCTCGAGCACGACCACGGCCTGCGCTGCACGACGAATGGCGACCTCAACACGTTCTTCGCGCTGCACGAGGCCCGCTGGCGCGACGGCGACTCGCGCTTTCTGATGCAGGCGGCGTTCCACCGGGCGTTCGCGGCCCTGGCGCGCGATCGCGGCTGGCTGCGCCTGTGGACGCTCGAGGCGGACGGCCACCCCGTGGCGGCCGCGTATGGCTTCCGCTACGCGGGCGTGGAGTTCGACTACCAGGGCGGCCGCGATCCGGACTGGACCGGTCCTTCAACCGGGCTCGTGCTGCAGGGCCGCCAGATCCGCGCGGCTCTCGAGGACGGCCTGGACGAGTATCGCCTCTGCCGCGGAGACGCCTGGTACAAGCGGCGCTTCGCCACCCACGACCCCGGCCTCGAGACGCTGATCGTTTCGCGCGGGCCCGGGGCCTCAGCCCTGGCGGCCGCAGGCGCCGCTCTGCCGGAGCCGATCGCGAACCTGGTGAAGCGGCGGCTCGCGGCATGAGCGAGGTCCGCCGGCCGGCATCGCTGACACGCGCAGCCGCGACCACCTACGCCGCGAACGCCGGCGTGGCGGTGCTGTCGCTCCTGAACGTCCTGGTGATCGCGCGCTCGATGGGGGTGTCCGGCCGCGGCGCGGTGGCGTTCCTGATCGCGGTGTCGATGATGACCGCGCACCTCGTCTCGCTGAGCATCCAGGAGGCGAACGCGAACATCGCGGCGTCGCACCCGGAGACGCGCGCCAGCCTCGCCACGAACTCACTTCTGTTCTCGCTCGTGCTCGGCGCGGTGGCGGCGGTGGCGGTGGCCGCCCTCGCGCGGGCGTTCCCCTCGCTCGGCGGCCATGTGAGCAAAGCACTGTTCTGGTTCGCGCTCGCGAGCATCCCGCTGTCGATCCTCAAGCAGTACCTCGTGCTGCTCGTGCAGGCTGACTACGGCTTCGGCGTGGCGAACGTCGCGTGGGTGGCGGGACCGCTGACCACCACCGTCTGCAACGGCGCGCTCGCGGCGCTCGGGCTGATCGCTGTGGGCACGGCACTCGCGGCGTGGGTGCTCGGTCAGGCGATCGGCGTGGCGCTCCTGTGCGCGCACATTGCGCGACACGCCGGCTTCGGACGGCCGGACGCGCCGCTCGCGCGCCGCTCCGCATCGTTCGGGCTGAAGGCACACGTCGGTCGCCTGATGGAGGTGGGCAACTACCGCGGGGACCAGTGGCTGCTCGGAGCCACGTGGGGACCGCACGAGCTCGGGCTCTACAGCATCGCGGTGGCGGTGTCGGACGTGCTCGCATATCTGCCGGGCGTGCTCGTGCTCGTGCAGCGGCCGGACCTCGTGCGCGTGGACGCACGAGAGGCTGCGCTCCGGACGGCGCGCGTCTGCCGGGTGGGCTTCCTGGTGACGGGGGGCGCGGCCCTGATCGGAATCGCGCTGGCGCCGTTCGCGCTGCCGCGCATATTCGGATGGGGCTTCGAGGGCGCCGTGCCGCAGTTCCAGGTTCTCGCGCTCGGCGCGATCGGGGTGGTTGCGTTCGAGCTGCTGCGCAACGCGCTCACCGCGCAGCGCAGGCCGATGCTCGGCTCGGCGGCCGTCGGCATCGCGTTCGTACTCACGGTGATCCTCGATCTCACGCTCATTCCTCCGTACGGCGGCATGGGGGCTGCCGTGGCCACGACGATCGCCTATACGTGCGGCGGGGTGGGCGCCGCGCTCATCTTCGGCACCGCCATGGACACGCGCCTGTCGGACCTCGCGCCACGCCGCGGCGATGTTGTCTGGGTGCGTGACAAGGTGGCGCTGCTCGCGGCGGTGGCGCTGCCCGCGCGTCGCGTGGCGGATTAGATGCGCCTCGGCGTGTACTCGGACATGGTGTTCCGCCGCGACGGCCGGACGTTGTCGGCCGGGCACGCCTTCATCAGCTTCATCACCGGCCTGCCACCGCGGGTGGACGAAGTGGTGGTGTTCGGCAGGCTCGATCCTCGCGACGGCCGGATGCCCTACCCGCTGCCGCCTCGTGGTGTGCGCTTCGTCCCGCTCCCTTACTACCGGCGCGTCACGTCGCTCGGGGCGGTCGCCGCCTCGCTGCCGCAGGCCTGCAGCGCGTTCCGCGCGGAGCTACCGCGGCTCGACGCGGTGCTCGTGTTCGGCCCGCACCCGGTCGCGCTCGCGTTCGCCCTGCTCGCCCGCGCGCATCGCAAACCGCTCGTGCTCGGCGTGCGCCACGACTATCCCGAGTACATCCGGGGCCGTCTTCCGGGGCCGGGCTGGCGCTGGGCGGTGCCCGCCGCAGGCGCGGTCGAGCTCGGCTTCCGCGCCGCCGGCCGGCGCGCTCCCGCCATCGTGCTTGGCGACGTGATCGCGCGGCGTTACGGCGGTCGTCGCCCGACGCTCGTCACGCACTTCTCGCTCGTGCCGGCGCATGAGGTCGTGAGCGACGCGGCCGCCCTCGGCCGCGACTGGTCGGGTGAGCTGCGCCTGCTCAGCGTGGGCCGGCTTGCGCAGGAGAAGAATCCGCTGCTGCTCGTCGACGTGCTGGCGCGCCTGCGGGCACGCGATCCGCGCTGGCGGCTCACGGTGGCCGGGGACGGCCCGCTCCGCCAGCTGCTCGAGTGTGCGGCCGCTGATCGTGGCCTTGACGCAGCGCTCGACCTTGCCGGCAACGTGCCGAACGGTCGCGACCTGTGGCAGCTCTACGGGCGGAGTCACGCGTTCCTGCACGTGTCGCTCACAGAGGGGCTCCCGCAGGTGCTCATCGAAGCCATGTCGGCGGGGCTGCCGATAGTGGCCACCGATGTCGGCGGCGTGAGCGCCGCCCTCGGCGCCGGCGCGTGCGGGCTGCTCGTGCCGCCGCGCGACGCGGGCGCGGCCGCCGCCGCGCTCGAGCGGCTGGCGCAACAGCCGCGCCTGCGCGAGCGGCTGGCGCTCGAGGGACTCGCCCGCGCGCGCCGTTACACGCGGGAGGCGGAGCTCGATCGGCTCGCATCCTTCGTCCAGTCGGCGGTGCCGGTAAGGAGTGGGAGTAAGGGGTAAGGAGGGGCGCTACTCGGGTGGGGGCGACAGATCCGGCGTTCTTTAACTGCAGCAATAAGGGGTTGCTCGGCGGTGGAGGCTGTCCCTAATTGCTGCAGTTAGCGAGGCCGGACCAGCCGGCGACCACCCGATTAGCGCTACTCCGTACTCCCTACTCCTTGCTCCCTACCGCCCCGCAACGCCACCCCGCCGGCAGCCCCAGCCAGCGCGATCAGCAGCCAGAAGTAGCGCTCGAACGCGAGTGACAGGAACAGCCCGGCCACGAGGTATGCGAGCACCGCCAGGAACAGTCCGTCCGCCATGCTGAGCAAATCGACCCTCAGCCAGCGCCAGCGACGTCGCGCGCGCACGAGATCTCGAAGCGTGATGTAGAGGATCGCGAGGAAGGCGGCTAGCCCGGCAAGGCCGAGGTCCGCCGCGACGCCGATGAACAGATCGTGCGCCTCGCGCTGCGGGAGCTGACCGGCCGTGTCGCCGGTGCGCGCCGCGGTGTCGCGCACCTCGATCCCCACGCGCTGCGCGTACTCCTGGTAGTAGAAGGGGAAGCCGTCGGGACCCACGCCGAGCAGCGGGTGCCCCAGGAACGCCAGGCCCGCGGCTGCCATCTCGGTGGCACGGCTGCGCGTGGACTCGTCGGTGTTCGTTTGCTGTCCAGCCTGTGCGGTGGCGCCGCCGACGTTGGCGATCGTGCTCACCCGCTCGCGATAGGCCGGCACGGCCACGAGCAGCAGCGCGATTGCCGCGGCGGCCGCCGCGAGATGCCGCCCGCGCACGTGCCCGAGCGCGGTCATCGCCACCAGCACGACGAGGAGCGCCAGTGCGGCGCCGCGGGAATAGGTGAAGGCGATGGCCATCAGGACGATGGCCGTCGCGCACCCCGCGGCAACGCGGAGCGCGCGCCGCCGCTCGGCACGTGCGGTCAGCAATCCGAGCGGTATCAATGGCAGAAGAATCTGCGCGTAGTAGTTCGGGTCGCCGAGCGGTCCAGCGAGTCGCGCCACGTTGTCCTGCGCGCGGTAGAAGGCGCTGTCCACCTGGGCGAAGCCGAGGAACGGGCGGTAGTAGTCGGCCCGCGCCTGCTGGTAGATCGTCACGAGCGACAGGAACGCCCCCGCCGCAAGCAGCGCCCAGATCGCGTGCCGCAACGTGCGCGGGGTGCGCACGACGTTGATCACGAGGAGGTAGACGATCACGCCCTCGAGCACGAATTCGCGCAGCTTCGACAGCGCGTCGCTCTGATGCGCCGCCAGCATCGTCGATGCGACCTCGGCCGCGAGCAGCAACGCGATCAGCACGAACACCCTGTTCAACACCAGTCGCTCGCCGCGCATCCGCCCGTAGATGAGCGGCAGGAGCAGCAGGAACGGGAACATCGCGCCCGCGATCTGCGGCGCTCCCCACCAGTCCACCGCGAGGCCGGGGACGTTCAGCCACACCGCGCCCACCACCGTGAGCGTGGCGAGCTCCGGCCACATGATCGCGGCGGTGCAGAAGGCCGCCACCACCGCCCCGGCCACCGCGAGGCCGGGCGCGCGCACCGCCGCCACCGCGGCCGCGGCCGCGAGCACGACCAGCGCGAACGCGTGGCGCGCCTGCGGGACCGCACGCGCGACGGCGATCACCTCGGCACCGCCTCCACGGCCCTCATCGCCGGCAGCGCCCACGGCGCGAGCTGCGCCCTGAGCACGGGCAGCGTCGTCCGCCGGCCGACGTTGCTGCGTCGCAGGCGCAGCCAGTCGCCGCGCGACAGGAGGTTCGGACCTCTGCGCGTGGTGAACGCGAGCTCGAAGCCCTCGTCCGTCAGGACCCGATCGAGGCCGGCCTGATGTCCGCCGCCGGGGAATGCGAGCGCGGGCGGCACGGCGCCGCCGAGCTCGCGCGCGAGGTCGTCGCGCGAGCCGGCGACCTCCTCGCGCGCGCGTGAGAGCGGCACGCGGTCGAGGCGCGGGTGCGTTCTCGTGTGCGGCGCCAGGGTCACGCCCTCCCGCGCGAGCGCACGCAGCTCGTCCCAATCGAGCACCGGAGATCCGACCCCCGGCTCGCCGAGCGCCGCGCATAAAAGCTCCACGCTCGTCATCGCCTCGTCATGCGGCGCGTCCGCGACCCAGCGGGCGAGCGCGCGGTGCGCGCGCCGGCGGTCGTCCTCCGTCGCTAGCGGCAGGCGCCCGGCCGGCGTCTCGATCGGGTCGCGCCGCTGCGTACGCCACAGCGCCGCGTGCAGCCGGTCCCACCAGAAGCAGCGCGGCTCCCTGTCTGCGTACGCGGTCGGAACGAACAGCGTGACCGGCACCGCGTGCCGGCGCAGGACCGGCCACGCGTGCAGGGCGAAGTCGCGATAGGCATCGTCGAAGGTCACGAGCACGGCGCGCCTGGGCAGGCGCGCCTGCCCGCGCTTCACGTCGAGCAGCTCCGCGAGTGAGATCGGATTTGCACGCCGCGCGAGCCACAGGACCTGACGCTCGAACTCCTCCGGCTCGGCGCTGATCAGCGCGGGATCGAGCTCCGGCCGCACCCCGCGCTTCTCCACGCGGTGGTAGGTCAGCACGGTGAGCAACCCGTCTCGCGCGCGCACCTCAGGCCGCCTCTGACCGGCGGCTGCGCGTGGAGGGCGCACGCCCGGAACTCGCCAGCAGCGCGCACACCGAGCGGCGCGCGCGGTGGTGGAGCATCTGCACCGCGCCTTCGCTCTTCCCCAGCCGCTCCGCCGCCTCGTGAGGGCTCAGGCCGAGCAGGTCGCGCAGCAGCAGCACGTCGCGCTGCCCCTGGCTCAGCCCGCCCACCGCCTCCTCGAGCGAACGGCGCAGCTCCTGGTCGGGAGCCACGGCCGCGGGGGCCCATTCCTGCGGATCGAGGAGCAGCGTGCGCCGGTTGCGGCGGAGGCTGTCGAGCGCGGTGTTACGGGCCACGCGCAGGAGCCATCCCGAGAAGTCGGTGCGCACGGGATTCGACTCCCCGGCCGCCGTCATGAGCTTGAGGAACACGTGCTGCGTCACGTCCTCGGCCTCGTATCTGTCCGCGACGATGGTGCGGACGTACGTGTAAATGCCATGCGAGTAGCGCGCGTACAGCTCCGCCACCGCCTGGCTGTCACCCAGCGCGATGCGGCCGAGCGCGGCTTTGGCCCGCGAGCGCTCCCCCGCGCCTGTCGGGAGCCGCGTGGCATTGAACAGTGGCCCCATCTCTTCCGGCGAATGCTCCCGCAGGCCGGTTAGATGCCGCTTACGCCGCGGGTTTGGGCGGCGTTAGGCCGTACCCGTTTTGGACGACAGGACGGGCCGGCCGGGCCGGACGAGCCGCAGCTCCGCTTCGTTTGGGGCGCTCCAGCGCAGCCACGCCTCGCGCGGAGCGCGGAGGCCGCGTGGCGCCGGAAACGGCCCTTCGCCGATCCCGTAGGTGACCACCACCTCCTCGCGCAGCCACCAGCGGGGCATGCGCGGCCACGTGCCGGGGCAGACATCGAGGACGGCCGCGCGGCCGGTGGCGAGCAGCCGATTGTGCTCGAACGGGAAGTTGTAGACGAGGCGAAGCGGCCTGGGCGCCC
>JAICJR010000001.1 GCA_025928345.1 Thermoleophilaceae bacterium
GCGCGGTCGCGTCGTGTTCCTTCCTGACTAGGCGAGCTAGTCGCGCCGGTGGACCGGCGACGGTGTGGCCGGTCGCCTGATCCGCGGCGGCGAGGGCGCGGGTAGCGGCTCCGAGCCTCTGCGCGGCACACGGTGGTGCGGCTTGTCGTGATCGCGCACGCGACCGCCGGTGCGCCAGCGGCCGAGTGGCAGCGCCAGGCCACCTCCGCCGGGCGGGTCGGGGGTGGGCTCGGGATCGGGCCCGCCGCCTCCGGGGCCGCCTCCGCCGCCGTCGGAGTCGTCGTCGTCGCGGAGCCTGAAGAACCAGACGAGCCACGCCACCAGCAGACCCACGTCGAGCACGCGGAAACCGATCATGAAGATCCACTGCCCGGTGCTCATCCGTCTCCCTCTGCGGCGATCGCAGCCATCAGCGCGATAGTACCGCTCGGGGGAAGAGCTGCCAGCCCCGATTTGGGGGATGGCGCGGCGAGACCAGGTCTAGCCGCTGCCGGTCTTCTTCTTGGGCGTGGTCGGCGGCGTGGTAACGCGCGGGTCCGGAATGAACGTGGCCGTGTACATAAGCCGCGCCGTCCGGTAGAGGCACTGGTAGGAGGCGAGTTGCCCGCGCGTGACCTGCGCGGCCTTCTGCTGCACGTCGTCGCAGTGCTGCGGATCGCGGGAAGAGCGCCATGCCTCGTCATTGCCAAGATTGACCGCGAACGCCGGCGCCCACGTGGGCACCGTCAGCGCGACTACATAGCCGGGCTTGACGGTGAGCGGCCGCGGCAGGGCGAACGTTGGCGTCGAGCCGAAGTACTTGCTCAGGTCAAACGCGGGGCTGATGCCCGTTACGCGGTAGCGGTTCTTCGTGCCCGGCTTGAGCACCGCGAGCTGCGCCTGCGGCGGGCTGCCGAACAGCTTGTTGAAGAAGTTGATGTCGCTCGCCTTCGGCTTGCCGAGCGTGACGCTGAAGGCGACGACCTTGCCGCGGCGCTTGCGCGTGAACGGGTTCTTGGATGTGCCCTGCTGGACCTCGAAGCCAGTGACCTGCCCGACCGCCTGGCAGTTCGCCGGACAGCTCACGGCCGGCGGCTGCGAGGTCTGGCCGAACTCGATCGGATGGTCGCCGAGCGCGATCGCCGCCCCTGTCAGGGCGCCGATGATCGTGAGAATTGCTACGAGCCTCTTCATGCGTCAGGGAGTTCAACAGGCCTGCGGGCCTTTGGTTGCGCTCTTCTACTCGGAAGCCGACTTCCCTGCGGCGCCATCACGCAACTGACGTAGTCGCCCTACTTGTACCGGTAGGTGATGCGGCCGCGGTCGAGGTCGTACGGGGACAGCTCGATCTTGATCCGGTCACCCGGAAGGATGCGGATGTAGTGCCGCCGCATCTTCCCCGAGATGTGACCGAGCACCTCGTGCCCGTTGTCGAGCTTGACCTTGAACATCGTGTTGGGCAGGGCCTCGACGACCTCGCCCTCCATCTCGATCTTTTCTTCCTTCGGCAAACCGCTCGTCATGCTAGCCGCAGCCCGCGAGACATCGCGGTGTGGCGCGGCTAGATCTTCCTGACGTTCACCGCCTTCGGGCCCTTGTCGCCGGCCTCCTCGTCGTAGGAGACCTTCGTGTTCTCCTCGAGCGACTTGAAGCCGTTGCCCTCGATGCCGCTGTAGTGGACGAAGAGGTCGCGGTCGCCCTCATCGGGTGTGATGAAGCCGAAGCCTTTCTCGTCGTTGAACCACTTCACAGTACCGGTCGCCATCTCCCACCTTCCTCCTTCGTCCACTGCGCTGCCAGCGAAAACGTACCATCGATGCGGCGCTCAGAGCCAGCCCGCGACGCGGCGTTTTTTCGCGCATCTAGCTGCCCTTGAAGGTGGCCTTTCCAGGGCCTTCGGAGAGGAACGAATCCACGGCCTTCTGAAGGTCTTCGGTGTCGAACAGCCCCGAGGCGATCTCGCGTATGCGGGCGTCGGCGCCGCGCGCCCCCTCGTCCATGCAGGCGCGCACGAGCCTCTTCGTCGCGGCGTGCGCGAGCGTCGGCCCGGCCGCCAGCTCGCGTGCGAACTTCATGGTCTCGTCCACCAGCTGGTCGTCCGGGAGCACGCGGTTCACCACGTTCCAGCGCTCGAGCGTGGCGGCGTCGAACAGCGCGCCGCTCATCACGAACTCGCGCGCTCGCGCAGGGCCCGCGCGCTCCGCCAGCCGCTGCGTTCCGCCGCCCGCCGGCGTGAGTCCCACCACCCTCTCCACCAATCCGAACTTCGCCGACTCGGAGGCGAAGATGAGATCGCAGCCGAGCGCGACCTCGAGTCCCCATGTGAGACAGAGCGCATGCACGCAGGCGACGCTCGGAACCGGCATGTCCTCGAGCCGGTGCACCACGCGCACGAGGCCCTGAAAGATCTCGTCGGCCTCGTCCGGCGTCTTGTCGTCGAAATGATTAACGTCCACGCCCCCGGTGAACGAGCGGCCCTCCGCGCGGAACACGATCGCGCGCACGCGCTCAGACTCGGCGCGATCGAGTGCCGACTCGAGATCGGCCTGGAGCTCCGGCGTCCAGAGGTTGAGCGGAGGCGAGTCCACGACGACGAGGCCGACGTCGCCGTCGCGCTCGAAGCGGACGTGCTGATCAGCCACGCAGCTCGGCCGCGATCTTCGCCAGCTCGTCCTGGTCGACCTGCTGCGGCCGGGTGGGCAGCTGCAGCGGGTCGCCCTCGTAGCGCGGGATCGAGTGGATGTGGAAATGGAAGACGGTCTGCCAGCCAGCGGCGCCGCAGGAGTTGAGCAGGTTCACTCCGTCGCAGCCGAGGCGCTCCTTCTGCATGCGGGCGAGACGCTGGGCGCCTGCAGCGGTGGCCGCGAGATCCTGCTCCGAGATCTCGAGCAGATCGGTCGAGTGGTTGCGCGGAATGACGAGCGCGTGCCCGCGCGTCCACGGGTTGATGTCCATGAACGCGACGGTCTCGTCCTCCTCCCACAGGAAGTGGGCCGGGATCTCGTGCGCAATGACCTTGCAGAAGATGCAGTTCGGATCGCTCATGCGGCGCGAGAGGTTATCGCGCTACAGCCATCCGACCTTCTTGAAGTACCTGTAGAGCCCCCCGCAGACGGTCAGCATCACGGCGAGCACGACGAAGTAGCTGTAGTGCCAGCGGAGCTCCGGCATGTAGTGGAAGTTCATGCCGTAGATGCCGGCGATCATCGTTGGCACCGCCGCGATCGCCACCCACGCGGAGATCTTCCGCATGTCGTCGTTCTGGCGGACGCTGACCTGCGTCAGGTTCGCTTCGAGCACGCTCGTGAGCATGTCGCGGAAGCCATCGAGCGTGCTCACGATCTTCACGAGGTGGTCGTGAACGTCGCGGAAGTAGGACTGCACGTGCGGGTGGACAAGGAACTCGTAGTCGCCGCGCGCGAGCCTCTGCAGCGGCTCCATCAGCGGGGAGGTGGCCCTGTAGAAGTCGAGCACCTCGCCCTTGAGCTTGTAGATCCGCTCGGCCGGGTTCGCGCGCGACTCGGAGAACACCTGCTGCTCGATCTCGTCGATGTCGTTCTGCACGCCCTCGACCGCCGGGAAGTAGTCGTCCACCACGCGGTCGACGATCGCGTGCACGGCGGTGCCAGGGCCGCAGCGAAGCATCTCCGGGTCGCTCTCCATACGCTCGCGGACGCCCTTCAGGCTGCTGCCCTCGCCGTGGCGCACGGTCACGATGAAGTGCTCGCCGACGAACAGCATGATGTCCCCGAGCGTGATCACCTCGGTGGGATCGACGTAGCGCGCCGTCTTCAGCACCATGAAGACCGTCTCGCCGTAGGTCTCGATCTTTGGGCGCTGGTGGGCGTGGATCGCGTCCTCGACGGCGAGCGGATGCAGCTCGAACTCCCGCGCGACCGAGGCGAACTCCTCCTCCGTCGGCTCGTACAGGCCGATCCAGACGAAGGCGTTGTCGGCCTGCGCGGCGTCGAGGGCGTTCTCGAGCGGGACCGCGCCGTCGCGCCGCTCGCCGTTCTCGTACACAGCGCAGTCGATGATCATGGCGCCGGATTGTGCCGCAGCCGGCGGGCGAGATCGACCGCCTCCTCGCGCGTCTCGGCCTCGCCGGTGAAGCGCGCGAGGCGCAGGCGCTCGAGCAGCTCGCCCAGTTCGGGCCCGGGTTTGATGCCGAGCTCCTTCGCGAGCTCGCCGCCGCGCACCGCCGGCTCGGGCGGCGCGCTGCGCCACGCGAGCGCCTCGGCCATGAGCTCGCGCGCGAGGTCGAGGTGCGCGGCGATCGCCGCCTCCGCGTTCTTCCCGCGCGTGGCCATGCGGTCCGCGCACGTGAGCAGCGTCACCTCCACCTCCACGGGCTGGCAGCGCTCGAGGTAGCGGTACACCAGGTCGCGCCCGAGGGGCCGCTCGTGCACGAGGAAGCCGAGCACGAGGTGGTGGCGCGTCACCCCCGCGAGGAGCTCGCGAAACTTTTCGCTCGTCCTGAGCCGGCGGCAGAGCGCGCGGATCATCTCCGCCCCCACCTTGTCGTGGCCGATGAACGTCACGCGGCCGTCCGGCCGGACGCCACGCGTAGCGGGCTTGCCGCAGTCATGGAGAAGCGCGGCGAAGCGGAGCGCCTGCCAGCCGCTGAGCTCGTCCGAGAACGGGGCGCGCATGATCTCGTCGAGTGGGTGAGCGAGCTTCCCGAACACGCTCTCCGGATCGCGCTCGATCGCGAGGTAGCAGCGCAGCACCTCGATCGTGTGGTCGTACACGTCGAGGTGGTGGAAGTGGCTCTGCTCGACTTCTTTGAGCGCGTGCAGCTCCGGCAGCACCGTGGCGGTGAGGCCGACCTCGTCGCACAGCTCGAGGCCGTCGATCACGCGCTCGCTGGTGACGATGCGGCGGAGCTCACTAAAGACCCGCTCCGCCGCGGCCTTGGCGACGAGCGGTGCGGCTTCGCGGGTCAGGTGTCGGGTGTCGGGTGTCGGGTGCAGAGTGAGTTCTGTCGCCAGTCGCGCCATCCGCAGCGGCCTGAGGGGGTCGTCTGCGTATGCCGAGTGCTCCACGTCGGGGCCGCCCAGCACTCGTAGGCGGCGCTCCTCCAGATCCGGGATGCCTCCCTGTGGGTCGTGTGGCTCGCCCCCGTTCAGCGGGACGGCGATCGCGTTCACCGAGAAGTCGCGGCGCGCGAGGTCGGCCTCGATGCCGTCGCCGTGCACCGCTGTGACGTCGCAAGTCCACTCGCGGTTGGGGCTCATCGCGCGCCACGCGCCGAAGGCCTCGGACAGCGCGAACACGGGGCCGCGCGCCGCCTGCGCCACCGCCTTCGCCACCTTCTCGGGATCGCCCTGCACCGCGAGGTCGAGGTCGTGGAGCGGGCGCCCGAGCAGCGCGTCGCGCACGGTCCCGCCGACGATCCACGCCTCGCCCGCCGGGCCATCCGCGAGCGCCGCGCGCGCCACCTGCAGCGCCGGCGCCGCCTCCAGCCGCGCGTTCAGCTCGCCGCCGCCGAGCGCCATTGCCTGCGCACCCGCGCGCTGAGCCCGCAGGTGACCTCGTAGTTGATCGTGCCGATCCGCTCGGCCACCTCCTCGCAGAGGATGCGCTCGCCGCCCTGCGCGCCGATCAGCACCGCCGGCTCGCCCGGCTCCACGTCCGTCTCGGTGCCGAGCTCGATCGTGATGTTGTCCATGCTGATCGTCCCGATCAGCGGATGCCGGCGCCCGCGCACAAGCACGTCGCAGTTGTTCGACAGCGCGCGCCGCCAGCCGTCGCCGTAGCCGATCGGGACGGTGCCCACCCAGGTGGGCTCGCTTGCGCTCCAGCGGCGGCCGTAGCCCGCGCTCTCGCCCGGCTCGAAGCGCTTGACCGTCGCGAGGTACGAGCTGAGCGCCAGCGCCGGCTCAAGGCCGCGCCCGGCTGGATCGCGCTGGAAGGGATCGAGTCCGTAGATGGCCACGCCGCAGCGCACCATGTCGAAGTGAGCGTCGCTGTCGCGGAACGTGGCGGCGCTGTTCGCCGCGTGCACCACGATCTCCGGATGCGCCTGCTTCAGCTCACGGGCGAACGGGGTGAAGGACTCGAGCTGCGCGGGGAAGTGGTCGTCGCCCTCCTCGTCCGCGGTGGCGAAGTGCGTCATCGCCCCGGCCAGCTTGAGCCGCTCGTCGGCCAGCGCGAGATCGGCCACGGCGCGCGCCTCCGACACGTCCTTCGTCCCGAGCCGCCCCATCCCGGTGTCCAGCTTCACGTGAACGTTCACCGGCACGGTGCCGGGCGTGTGGAGCTCCGCGAGCGCGCGAGCAAAGCGTGCGTCCCACACCACGACGTCGGCCACCGCCTCCACCGCCACCTTCGCATCCTCGTGCGTAAGCGCTCCCATCACGAGGATGCGCGTGTCGATCCCGTGGCGGCGCAGCTCGGCCGCCTCGCCCGCCGTGGCCACCGCCAGCCACTCCGCCCCGCCCGCCAGCGCCGCCTTCGCGCACCACACATCGCCGTGGCCGTAGGCGTCGGCCTTCACCACCGCGCAGAGGCGCGCCCCGCCGCCGAGCAGCGAGCGCAGATGCGCGCAGTTGCGCTCGATCGCGCCGAGGTCGATCGCGGCGAGCGCGCGCTCAACCATCGTGTCCCCGCAGCTCGCGCATCGCCTCGGGAATCGCGTCGATCACGTCTCCCGCGATCACGTGGTCCGCGCCGAGCCGCCGCGCTGCCGCCTGGCCCGCGCGCGCATGGGCGAGCACGCCCGCGGCGGCGGCTTCGAACGCGCTCAGCCCCTTTGCGAGAAACGCGCCCACGATCCCGGACAGCACGTCGCCCGTGCCGGCGGTGGCGAGTGCCGGCGTTGCGCCGGGGCTGATCGCCACCGGGCCACCCGGGGCGGCAACGATCGAGTCGTCCCCCTTGAGCACCACCACGCAGCCGCTCTGCTCCGCGGCGGCGCGCGCGCACGCGAGCCGGTGTGCCGCCACCTCGTCCGAGCTCGTGTCGAGCAGCCGCGACAGCTCGCCCGCGTGCGGGGTGAGCACCGTCGGCCCCGGCCGCCCCTGCAGGAGGTCGAGCCGGCCGGCGTGCGCGTTCAGCCCGTCGGCGTCGATTAGCAGCGGCTTGTCGACGTTCTGCGCCACCGCGCGCGCGAACTCGAGCGCCTGATCCGTGCGTCCCACTCCGGGCCCGAGGACGAGAGAGCCGGCTCGCTCCGCCAGCTCTGCGATCTCGTCGAGCCCGGCGGGCGTGTGTCCGCCATCCTCCTCCGGAAGGGCGCGCGTCATGCCCTCGAGCAGCTTGAGCTGTAGCACCGGCTGAGCCGACCGCGGCACGGCCACCTGCACGTAGCCGGCGCCGGCGCGCTGCGCCGAGAGCGCCGCCATCGTGGGCGCGCCGGTGAGGCCCGCCGAGCCGCCGACCACCACGACGGTCCCGGACTGGAACTTCGACCCGTCGCGCGCGCGGCGCGGCACGAGCTCCACCACACGATCGGCGATCAGCCCAGCGGCCGCAGGCTCCGGCGCGCCGCGCGGGATGCCTATCTCCACCACCTCCACCTCGCCGGCGAGCTCCTTGCCAGGGTTCACCTGCAGGCCGATCTTCGAGCCGTGGAAGGTGGCCGTGGCGTCCCCGCGCACGGCGTCGCCATGCACCTCGCCGCTCGATGCGTCCACCCCCGAAGGCACGTCGCACGCCACCACGGGGGCGTCCACCTCGTTGATCGCGCGGATCGCGCCCGCCACCGGCTCGCGCGGCTCGCCCGAGAAGCCGGTGCCGAGCAGCGCGTCCACCAGCACGCTCGAGCCCGCGAGCGCGCCCGCCTCAAACGGCCGCGGCGGTTCGCCGGGGAGCCGCTCGAGGTTCACTCGGGCGTCGCCCTTCAGGTCCGCCGGATCGCCCACGGCGAGCACGTCCACGAGCATGCCGTCCTCGCGCAGGATGCGCGCAGCCACGAGCCCGTCGCCGCCGTTGTTGCCCTTCCCGATCACGATCCGCACCGGGCCTGCGCCTCGCGCGTAAGCGGCGCTCACCCGCGCAAGCCCGATGCCGGCGCGCTCCATGAGGTCGATCCCCGGCACGCCCTGCTGCTCGATCGCCCAGCCGTCGACGGCGCGCATCTCCGCCGCCTCGTAGACGGGATCGAGCCACTGCGGGAGCGTCATCGCAGCAGCGCCACGGCGCCGGCCGTGGTGTCCGTGTGCGTGAGCGACACCACAGGCTGCGCGCCCAGCTCCCGCGCCCGCTTCGCCACCGAGCCACTGAGCCGCACCTCGGGCGCGCCGCCCGTGGCCACCACCTCGACCTCGCGGAAGTTCCAGCCCTCCATGCCGAGCGCCTTGGCCACGGCCTCCTTCGCGCAGAAGCGCGCGGCGAGATGCCGCGCCGGGCGCGCGTGCCGCGCCGCGTATTCGAGCTCCTGCTCGCTGAACAGCCGCTGCGCCAGCCGCGGCCGGCGCTCGAGCGCGCGCTCCAGACGCTCGATGTCGAGAAGGTCGAGCCCGATTCCGCTCATGAGCGGAGCGTACGGGACCCCGCGGCTATTCGACCGTAACCGTCTTCGCCAGATTCCGCGGCTGGTCCACGTTGAGCCCGCGAGCGCGCGCGATGTAGTACGCGAGCAGCTGCAGCGGGATCACCGCGAGGATCGGCTGAAGCAGCCAGTCGGTGCGCGGCACGGTGACGAGCTCCTCCACGTGCATCGACACGTCGGGGTTGCCCTCGGTCGCCACCGCGATCACGTGCGCGCCGCGCGCCCGCACCTCGGCCACGTTCGACAGCACCTTGTCGAGCACCGGCGAGTCCGTGGCCACGCACACCACCGGGGTCTGCTCGTCGAGCAGCGCGATCGGGCCGTGCTTCATCTCGCCGGCCGCGTACGCGTCCGTGGGGATGTAGGAGATCTCCTTCAGCTTGAGCGCGCCCTCGAGGCACACCGGCAGCCCCACATGCCGCCCCAGGTAGAGGAAGAAGTCGGACTTCGACCAGCGCGACGCGATCTCGCGCACGGGCTCGTCCACGTGCTCGAGCAGCTCGCTGATGAGGTGAGGCAGGCGCTTGATCTCCTGGGCGAGCTCCGCCGCCCGCTCCGGCGGCAGCGTGCCGCGCACCTGCGCGAGCTTGATGCCGAGCAGGTACATCACCGCCACCTGCGACACGAACGTCTTCGTCGCGGCCACTCCGATCTCGAGCCCCGCGCGGGTGAAGAGCACACCGTCCGCGTCGCGCGTGGCCTGGCTGCCCATCACATTCGTCACGCCGATCACCTTCGCGCCGCTCTGGCGCGCCAGCCGCATCGCCGCGAGCGTGTCGGCGGTCTCGCCGGATTGCGTGATGCCCACCACGAGGTCGTGCTCGCCCAGCACCGGGTTGCGGTAGCGGAACTCGGACGCGATGTCGAGCTCCACCGGCACGCGCGCCCACTCCTCGATCGCGTAGCGCCCCACGAGCCCCGCGTGGTACGACGTGCCGCACGCCACCACCGCTATGCGGCGCAGGCTGCGCAGCTCGTCGTCGGACACGCCGATGTCGCCGAGCTCGACGAGGTCGCCGGGCACGCGGTCGAAGATCGTCTCGGCCACCGCGTCCGCCTGCTCGTGGATCTCCTTGAGCATGAAGGTCTCGTAGCCGCCCTTCTCGGCGGCGCTCTCGTCCCAGTCGATCTCCGCGGTGTCCCGCTCGAGCGGCGTGCCGGCGGCGTCCATGAACGCGGTCGAGCCCGGCCGCAGCACCACGATCTCGTCGTCGTTCAGGTACTGCACGGTGCGCGTTTCGGCGAGGAAGGCCGGGATGGCGGAGGCGATGAACGACTCGGCGTCCGAGACGCCTACGACGAGCGGGCACTCCTTGCGTGCGCCCACGAGCACGTCCGGCTCGTCGGCCGCCATGGCGACGAAGGCGTAGTGGCCGCGGAGCTCGTTGTAAGCGAGCCGGACCGCCTCCACCAAGTCGCCGTCGTAGTGCGACGAGATCAGGTGAGCAACCACCTCGGCATCGGTGTCCGAGGTGAACTCGGCGCCTTCCGCCACGAGGCGCTCGCGGAGCGCAACGTGGTTCTCCACGATGCCGTTGAGGACGATGTGGATGCGGTCGCCGGTGTCGAAGTGGGGATGGGCGTTCGCCTCGCATACTCGACCGTGCGTGGCCCAGCGCGTGTGCCCGATGCCGATCGTGGGCTCCGCAGTGGCGGTGGCCACCGCGCCGGCCTCGTGGCGCGCTTGCGCCTCCACCGCCTCGCGGAGGAACGACAGGTTCCCCACCGCGCGCACGGACTCGATCCGGTCATCCGCCAGAAGCGAGAGGCCGGCGGAGTCGTAGCCGCGGTACTCGAGCTTCTCCAGGCCCTGAAGCAGCAGCTCCCTGCACGGCCGCTTGCCTACGTAACCGACGATTCCGCACATGCGCTGTCACCTCCTAAGGGACGGAAAAAGCCGCGCTGGAGGCGGCCTCATGAACGCCCCTTGCAAGGGCGAAATCGATGGTATCAGCGCTTTTCCGCGCCGACGACGGACGGTCAGATTCCTGCTGCCTGCGCCAGAAGGAAGAAGTTGAGCGCCACGATCAGCGCCGCCACGAGCGACGCCACGAGTGTGGTGAAGCGGGTGTTCACGAGCGCGCCCATCAGGCTCCTGCGGCTCGTGAAGATCACAAGCGGGATCAGGGCGAACGGGATGCCGAACGAGAGCACCACCTGGCTGATCACGAGCGAGCCGGTGGGGTCGAACCCCACCCCGAGCACGATGAGCGCCGGGGTCATCGTCACGAGCCTGCGGACCGCAAGCGGGATGCGCCGGTCGATGAAGCCCTGCATCACCACCTGGCCCGCGTAGGTGCCGACGCTCGAGCTCGCGAAGCCGGACGCCAGCAGCGCCAGCCCGAAGGCCACCGCGGTGCCGTTGCCGATCAGGTTCTCGAAGCCGTGGTAGGCGCCCTCGATCGAGTCCACGCCGGTGTGGCCGGTCTTGTGGAAGAGCGCCGCGGCCACCATCAGCATGCAGACGTTCACCACGCCGGCCACCGTCATGGCGATCCCCACGTCGAGCCGCTGGAAGCGCATCAGCCGGCGGCGGTCGGCGTCGTTATGCACCTTGATGCGATCCTGCGTTAGCGCCGAGTGGAGGTAGATCACGTGCGGCATCACGGTGGCGCCGAGGATGCCGACCGCGAGCAGCACGGAGTCCTTGCCCGCGAAATGCGGGACGAAGCCCTTCACCGCTTCGTGGGCGTTGGGCCCGACCTCGAACGCCTGGTAGAGGAAGCCGAGCAGCACGACCGCGAACAGCCCGCCGATCGCGAGCTCGAACTTGCGGTAGCCGCGCGTCTGCAGCGTGAGGATGCCGAACGCCACCGCGCCCGTCATGAGCCCGGCCACGAAAAGCGGCACGCCGAAGAGCAGGTTGAGGGCGACCGCCGCGCCTACGAACTCCGCCATGTCCGTGGCCATCGCGATCAGCTCGGCCTGCACCCAGAGCCCCCAGGTCACTCCCCTCGGGAACGTCTCGCGGCAGATCTCCGGCAGGTTCTTCCCGGTCGCGATTCCGACCTTCGCGGACAGCATCTGCACGAGCATCGCGGTGAGGTTCGCCGCGACCACAACCCAGAGCAGCAGGTAGCCGTAGCGGGCGCCGCCCTGGATGTTCGTGGCGAAGTTGCCCGGGTCGATGTACGCCACCGCGGCCACGAAGGCCGGCCCCAGCAGCGGCAGCGTGCCGCGGAAAAAACCGCGCTTGCGCAGCTCCTGCAGCGACGCCGGAGTGGGAAGCGCTACGGCGTCGGGAGAGAGCGGCTTGCTCACTCGCCCTCCACCTCCGCGCGCATAGCGCGGGCCAGCGCCCCGCCGAGGACGTGCACGCGCTTGCCGAAGCGGGCGGACACCGGGCCCTCGAACGGCTGCTTGTCGACGATCTCGAAGTCGTCGCCGGGGGCGATCCCGCGGTCGGCCAGGTAGCGGAGCATCTCGGGATCGGAGTCCGAGATGCGGACGAAGCGGCCACGCGCGCCCGGCTCGAGCGACTGCATGCTCCGCGTGTGGCCCTCCTCGATACGCAGCTCGCGCGTGGGGATCGGATCGCCGTGCGGGTCATGCGTCGGATCGCCGAGCTTGCGCGCAATGAGCTCCTCGAGCTCCTCGGAGAGCACGTGCTCGAGCACCTCGGCCTCGTCGTGCACGCGGTCCCACGGCACGTCGAGGTTCTCGGCCAGGTAGAGCTCGAGCAGCCGGTGGTGGCGGAGCACCTCGAGCGCGACACGCTGCCCCGCGGCTGTGAGCTGCACGCCCTTGTACGGCACGTGCTGCACGAGGCCGAGCGCGCTCAGCTTCTTCGCCATGTTCGATGCCGACGCGGGCGTGACGCCCAGCCGCTCGGCGAGGGCGTTCGTGTTGACGGCGCTCCCGAGCCGCGTCTGCAGCGCGTAGATCGCCTTCGCGTAGTCCTCG
Organism: Thermoleophilaceae bacterium; assembly: GCA_025928345.1. GTDB lineage: Bacteria > Actinomycetota > Thermoleophilia > Solirubrobacterales > Thermoleophilaceae > JAICJR01. The sequence continues at coordinate 12,377 of JAICJR010000001.1, forward strand.
ACCGCTGCGGTAACGTGATCTTCAGTCGCCATGCATGACAGATTATGCCATGGCTAAACCTGAAGTTTGAGGTAGCTGGACGATTATCCGAGCTCGCGGCGCACCAGCTCCGCGAGCCGTTCTGCCACTGCACGGCATTCGCCGTCGTCCGGCGCCTCGACCATCACCCTGATCAGCGGCTCGGTTCCCGACGGGCGAACCAGCACGCGGCCGCGGCCCTCGAGCGCCGCGCTCTCCTGGTCCACCGCCTGGAGCACCGCGGGCGCATCGTCGAGCGACGCGCGGCCGGACACCTTCACGTTGATCAGGAGCTGCGGGAGCTTCGTCATCGCGTCGCGCTCCGCGAGGTCGCGCTCGCCAAGCGCCTCGAGCGCGAGCAGCGCCGACGCCGTGCCGTCGCCCGAGGGCGTGAAGCCCGTGTCGATGATGTGGCCGGACTGCTCGCCGCCGAGCGCCCAGCCGCGCCGCACGAGCTCCGCCATCACGTGGCGGTCGCCCACCGGCGTGGTGGCGACGTTGATTCCCGACGCTGCCATCGCGGTGTGGAATCCGTAATTGGTCATCACAGTCACGGCCACGCCGTCGCCCGGAAGCCGGCCGGCGGCGCGCAGATGGAGCGCGCTCAGCGCGATCAACTCGTCTCCGTCCACCACGGTGCCGTTGCGGTCCACCGCGAGCACGCGATCGCCATCGCCGTCGAAGGCGAAGCCGACGTCGAAGCCGCCGGCGGGCACGGCCTCAGCCAGGCGCTCGATGTGCGTGGAGCCGCAGTCCTTGTTGATATTGCGCCCGTCGGGCTCCGTGGCGATGGTCTCCACACCCGCACCGAGTCGGCGGAAGATCTCGGGCGCCACGCGGTAGGTCGCGCCGTTCGCGCAGTCGAGCAGCACCCGCCGTCCGCTCAGGTCCAGCGCCCGGAAGCGCAGCTCGAGCTCGCGCAGGTAGTCGGCCCCCGCACCGTGCAGCTCGCGCACCCGGCCGGGCGCCGCGCGTGGCGGCTCGCCGGAAAGCACCGCCGCCTCCACCTCACGCTCGGCGTCGTCCGGCAGCTTCATCCCGTCCGAGCCGAAGAACTTGATCCCGTTGTCCTCGTACGGGTTGTGCGACGCCGAGACCACGCACGCAAGGTCGAGCTTGAAGCGCCGGACGAGAAGCGGCGCGCCAGGAGTGGGCAGCACGCCGGCGATCAGCGCGTGCCCGCCCGCCGCGGCGATCCCCGCCGCGAGCGCGGCCTCGAGCATCTCGCCGGACTCGCGCGTATCGCGCACGATCAGCACCTGCGGCGCCTCCGAGGGAACCCATGCAGCCGCCGCGCGACCGAGCGCCAACGCGAGGTCGGCGGTGAGGAAGCTCCCCACGGCGCCGCGCACGCCGTCGGTGCCGAAGAGCCGGCGCTCGTCCGGAACCACGCTCATCGCGCGTGAACTTAACGCTTGGAGAACTGCGGGCGCTTGCGGGCCTTCTTGAGGCCGGCCTTCTTGCGCTCCTTCGCGCGCGCGTCACGCGTGAGGAAGCCGCGGCGCTTGAGCTCGCCGCGCAGGTTGGGATCGGCTTCCACGAGAGCGCGCGCAACACCGTGACGCAATGCGCCGGCCTGCGCGGACACGCCGCCGCCGTGGATGCGGGCGATCACGTCCATGCGCGCCTCGTAGCCCGCCGTCTCGAGCGGCGCGCGCACCGACTTCTGCAGCGTGGGCCGCGGGAAGAACTCCTCGAGCGCCCGGCCGTTCACGCGGTACTCGCCCGTGCCCGGCTTGATGATCACGCGCGCCACGGAGGTCTTGCGCTTGCCGGTGGCCTGGTAGCGGGCGTCGGCGGCCAGCTCCTTGATCTCACGCGGAGCAGGAGCCGGTTCCGGAGCCTCGGACTGCTCCTCCGCCTCTTCTACGGCATCCGAGTCCGCGTAGGCGCTGGCGGCGTAGCCGAACTCATCGTCCGGGGTCGCCGGCTGCTCTTCGGGAAGGATCGGCTCGAGGTGCTCGCCGGGGATCACCTCGCGCTTCGGCTCCTTCACGTCGCGCTCACCGCGCTCGGAGCGCTTTCCGCGCGGGCGGCCGGCCTCTTCGGCGGCCTCCTCGAGCGTGTCCGCAAGATCCTGACGATTCTCGCGCTCGACCTCGAGCGCGTTCGGCTCGAGCGTCTCGGCGGCTTCCTCGCTCAGCGCGTCGTCGACGCCCGGCGCGGGCTCGTCGCCGCCGCTGGCAGCGGGAGCCGGCACGTCGACCTGCGCGGCCTCCTCCTCGAAGCCCGCGGCCTCCTGAGGGGTCATCTCCTCGGGCTCTGGGGTCTCATCCCCGGCGCCCGGAGCGCCACCCTGCTCGTTCTCGATCAAGTCTGCACCTCCATCGGCTGCGGCTGCTGCGCCGCATGCGGATGATCCGGACCTGCGTACACCTTGAGCTTGCGCAGCTGCGCGCGGCCGAGCCGCGTGCGCGGGAGCATGCCCTTCACCGCGAGGCGAATGATCTCCTCGGGGCGTCGCTCGAGCATCTCCTCGAACGTGCGCGAGCGCAGACCTCCGGGGTAACCCGAATGGCGGTAGTAGCGCTTGACCTCGCGCTTGCGCCCGGTCACGGTGATCTTCTCCGCGTTCACGACGATCACGAAGTCGCCGACGTCGCAGTGGGGCGTGTACTCCGGCTTGCGCTTTCCGCGCAGCGCGTCCGCGATCTGGGTGGCCAGGCGCCCGAGCGTCTTCCCGCTCGCGTCGACCACGAGCCAGTTGCGCTCGCGGGTTGCTGGTGTGGCTACGTAGGTCTTCATCGAAAAAAGAGTCCCGCCATGAAGCGGGCACAGAACACGGCCGCGGAGCTCGCGGCGGCAGTCGCACATGTTGACACACGCACGCGGGAAGCCGCCTGCGGTCCCGGCCTTGCACGGAGAGGGTAGCCGCCGCGCGCGGCAAATCCCGGAAGAAGCAAGTTTCGATCGCTACGAGCGGGCTGCTTCGCCATGACGACTGCAGGCGTGCCTATACTGCCGCCGGACTTAAAAGCCTGCCGAATCCCCACGGGGCGAACCGGGGGAACGGGGGAACACAACGAGCGCACCGGCCGCCGACCAGCGACCGGAAGCTCACGGGGCGAATTGGAGCGCACTTCCGGTGCGGTCCGTAGCGCCGCTCTTTCGGCGCGAGCCCGTCAGCTAACCCCGTAGGCTCGAGAAAGAGAGGCGCTCTGCCGCTGCCGTTTTCGACAGCAGGAAGAATCGCTAAGGGGACAGCGCTAGCGTGCGCCGCGGGCGCGCTGTGCGCACCGTCCGCGCTCGCCGGCAACGGCGGGGCGAGCTACACACCCACCCCGAAGGTCACGCGAATCGTCTGCGTGCACTCCTGCGCGAGCCGCGGACGGGCTCGTGACGGCGGCAGGCTCAGGCTGGTTGGAACGGGCCTCTCCGGCGTGACGAAGGTGACGTTCCTCGGGGCACGCGGGAAGGCCGACGACGCCTCGGTGAATGTTCATCCGTCGAGCGATCGCAGGATCAACGTGAAGGTGCCGTTCGACGCGATGAGCGGCCGGCTCTCCCTGACGGCGCCCGGCACAGTGACCACCAGCGCCACCACCGAGCCGCTTGGGATCCTTCCCCCACCGCCGCCTCCGCCGACCACCGGAAAGCTCACGCCGGTGCCGGGCCCGAGCCAGCCCGGCGCGCCCAAGCTCGAGACGGCCACGAGCAAGAACGTCGCGTTCGCGGGGTCGAGCAACGGAGTGACGTTCTCCTACCGCATCACCGCGCCGGCCCCCGTGCCCGTGCAGGTGGATCTCCTTCGGGAGACAGACGGCACGGTGGTGCAGACGTGGCAGGTTCCCTCCGTCCAGCCGGACGTGGTGAACAAGATCACCTGGAGAGGCGTGAGCGCCGGACAGCTCCAGCCCGATGGCCGCTACGCGTGGCGGCTCACCGCCACCGGCGCAAGCGGTGCGACCGCTAAGAGCGCGCAGGCGCCGGACTCGAGCCGCGACTCATTCGACCTCCACGACCACATCTTCCCCGTCCGCGGGCGGCATACCTTCGGCGACGGCTTCGGTGTGCAGCGGAGCGGCCACACCCACCAGGGGCAGGACATCCTGGCGCACTGTGGGCTCAGGATCGCGGCCGCCGAGGCGGGCACCGTTGAGGACAACAAGTTCCAGTCGGCGGCCGGCTACTACCTGGTCGTCCACGGCTCGGAGACGGGCATCGACTACGCCTACATGCACATGCGGGCGCCATCGCCATTCGAGGCGGGCGATCAGGTGACGACGGGCGAGACGCTCGGCAACGTCGGCGATACGGGCGATGCCACGGCATGTCACCTGCACTTCGAGATGTGGAGCGCGCCCGGCTGGTACAAGGGCGGCTCTCCGTTCGACCCGCTGCCGTCGCTCCAGCAGTGGGACGCCTACTCGTAGGGCGTTCGGCGTAGGGCGTCCGGCGCTAGACCGGCGAGACGGGTGGATTGCGGCGCTGCCGCCGCCGCTCGTACGGCTCCCACAGTGCGAGCAGCAGGAACGAAGTGCCGACCGCGATGAGGAAGCTGCCGAGGTCGAAGTGGTCGTGGTCGGCGATGTGCAGAACGTCGGTGGCGATGAAGCCGCCGATCAGCGAACCCGCGACGCCGAGGATCATCGTCCAGAGAACCCCGATCGGCTGACGCCCCCTGCGCAGCAGACGCGCGATCGCGCCTACGAACAGTCCCCACAGAGCCCAGGACAGGATGGCCATGGCCGAAGAGTAGTCCGCTGACGGACCGCCACAGCCTTATGCTGCCGCGATGGCTTCCGGCCGGCTCGAGGGACGACGCGTGCTCGTGGTGGGTGCTGGAAGCCGGCCGAGCCCGGACCCCGACCCGCCCGTGGGGAACGGCCGCGCGATCTCCGTCGCCGCCGCGCTCGAGGGCGCTGCGGTGGCCTGCGCTGACGTGGACGAGGCGTCCGCTGCCGAGACGGCCGCGTGGGCGGAGCGCGAGGGCGGGCGCGCGGAGGTGCTGGTGGGCGACATCGCGGACGAAGGCGTGTGTGAGCGCCTCGTCGGCGAGACGGTGGAGCGGCTCGGCGGGCTCGACGGCGTCGTGCTGAACGCCGGCATCGGGGCCGGCCTGGGGTTGTCCGGCACGAGCGCAGAGGACTGGGATCACGTCCTGTCCGTGAACCTGCGCGCCCACTTCCTCATCAGCAAGGCTGCGCTGCCCGTGCTGTCCGACGGCGGATCGATCGTCTACATCGGGTCGGTGGCAGGCCTCAAGCCCGGAACGGGCATCCCGTCCTACGACACGTCCAAGGCGGCGCTTGCGGGACTGAGCCGCCACGTGGCGCTCGAGGGAGCGAAGCGCGGCGTACGAGCCAACGTTGTGGCGCCCGGCCTGATCGACACGGTGCTCGGCCGGCTGGCCTCACGGGCGCGGCCCGGCCGCGAGCGGGTCCCGATCCCGATGGGCCGCCAGGGCACGGCCTGGGAGGTGGCGGCGGTGGTGGTGTTCCTCTTGTCTGACGAGGCGAGCTACATGACCGGCCAGGTGATCGCCGTGGACGGCGGTCTCACGATGGTCTAGGCGCGCTGAGCCGCGCGAACCGCGCTCGCCTGCGCGCAGTCCATCCACATCTCCCAGCGCCCGGACGCCGACTGGCGCGTGTGCTGGAAGCGGTACGGACGGCGGCCAGCGAACTCCGTGTGCCGCAGGTGCGAAACGCCGCCGAGCACCGACGCGATCCGGCGATGCGGCCATCCGATCGCATCCTCGATCTCCGGGAAGGGCCGCGGGCGGTCGGGCGCCTCGGCGAGTCCGTCGAGGAGCTCGCGCATCAGGTCGCTGCAGCGGTCGTAGAAGCGCGCGATCTCGTCCGGATCGCAGAGTGCGTTCTCAGCGAGGCATTCGACGAGGACCTGCATGCCGCGATTGAACCACGCGCGCGGCTACGCTTACGGGGACGGCCGCCGATCGCGGCCGCCCGGACGAGAGCTCGCGCCGTACCCGGCCTGACGACGGCGTGAACACGGAGGCAATCCCAGATGGACCAGGTAATCCAGCTCATCGGAGCGCTGCTCATCCTCGTCGCGTTCGTGGCGGCCCAGCGCGGCACGCTGGCACCCACGTCACGCCTCTACCTGGTGCTCAACCTGAGCGGCTCAGCGATCCTCGCGGTCCTCGCGCTGCTGGCGCACCAGTGGGGCTTCGTGCTGCTGGAGACGGTGTGGGCTCTCGTTTCAGGATGGAGCCTGGCGCGAGCAAGCACAGCCAATTAGGCGGCTCTCCCTCATCGCTACTCCCTACTCCGTAACTCCTACTCCCACTCGATCGTGCCGGGCGGCTTGCTGGTGATGTCGAGCGTGACGCGATTGACCTGCGGGATCTCGTTGATCATGCGAGAGGCCACGCGCTCCAGCAGGTCGTATGGCAGGCGGGCCCAGTCGGCGGTCATCGCGTCATCGCTCGTGACCGCGCGGATGACGACCACGTAGCCGTAGCTGCGCTCGTCGCCCTGCACGCCGACGCTCCGCAGGTCCGCCGGAAGTACGCAGAAGGACTGCCACAGGTCGCGGTAGAGGCCGGCTGAGCGGATCTCGTCCTGGAGCACGTAGTCGGCGTCGCGGAGGATCGCCAGGCGCTCCCGGGTGACCTCCCCGCCGACGATCCGGATCGCCAGGCCGGGCCCGGGGAACGGCTGGCGCCAGACGAGCCGCTCGGACATTCCGAGTTCGGCCCCCACCGCCCGCACCTCGTCCTTGAAGAGCATCCGCAGCGGCTCGACGAGCTCGAACTCGAGGTCCTCCGGCAGGCCGCCAACGTTGTGGTGCGACTTGATCGTGGCCGCGCCCGTGCCGCCGCCCGACTCGATCACATCCGAGTAGAGCGTGCCCTGCACGAGGAACTTGGGATTGCCGAGCTTGGCGGCCTCCTCCTCGAACACGCGGATGAACTCCGCCCCGATCAGCTTGCGCTTCTGCTCGGGCTCCGTGACACCGGCAAGCCGCGCAAGAAAACGCTCCTCGGCGTTCGCGACGATGAGCGGCACGTGGAAGTTGTCGCGGAACGCGGCCACCACCTGCTCGCCCTCGTTGCGGCGCATGAGCCCGTGGTCCACGAACACGCAGGTGAGCTGATCGCCGACCGCGCGGTGAACCAGCAGCGCCGCCACCGACGAGTCGACCCCGCCGGACAGCCCGCAAATCACCCGCCCGTCCCCCACCTGCTCGCGGATCCTCGCGATCTGCTCTTCGGCCACCGAGGCCGCGCTCCACGACATGTCGCAGCCGCAGATGTCGTCGAGGAAGCGCCGCAGCACGTCCGTGCCGTAGGGCGTATGCACGACCTCCGGGTGGAACTGGATCCCGTACAGGCCGCGCGCGGTGTCCTCGAACGCCGCCACCGGCGACTCGGAGGACGAGGCAAGCGCGGTCGCGCCCGCGGGTGGCTCGAACACGGTGTCGCGGTGGCTCATCCAGCAGCGCTGCTCCGACGGCAGTCCGGCGAACAGCCGGCCGTGCTCGTGAACGGTGAGCTCGGACCGGCCGAACTCTCCGACCGGCGCGCTCTCCACGCGCCCGCCCAGCTCGAGCGCCATCGCCTGCATTCCGTAACAGATCCCGAGCACGGGAATGCCCAGCTCGAGCAGCTCGCTACGCAGCCGCGGCGCGCCGTCGCTGTACACGGACGCGGGGCCGCCGGAGAGGATCAACCCGCGCGGCGCGCGCCGGCGGACCTCGTCGAGCGGCACATGGTGCGGCAGGAGCTCGGAGAACACGCCGCACTCGCGCACCCGCCGCGCGATCAGCTGCGAGTACTGCCCTCCAAAGTCGAGTACGAGGACCTCCTGCGTCTTCGCCTCCGTGACCTGCTCACGCTCGGCGGCCCCAGTGGCGAGCGCGTCCGTCACTTACTCAACCAGGGCCGGATCCGCCGGCGTGTGGCCATTCGTGTCCGGAACAGGGGCGGCAGCAGCGGCTCCCGTGGCGCCCATCCCCACCGCCTGGTCGCGCTGGAGCTGCTTGCCCTCGGTCTGCAGCGCCGGCGCCACCATGACCTCCGCGCGGTGGAAGGACGGGATGTCCTCGTAACCGCAGGTGGCCATCGATGTGCGCAGACTGCCCATCAGGTTGAAGGTGCCGTCGTTCTCGTGCGCGGGCCCGAGGATGATCTGCTCGAGCGTGCCGTTCTGCGTGGTCTTCACGCGCGCGCCGCGCGGCAGCGACGGGTGGAATGTGGCCATGCCCCAGTGGAACCCGCGGCCCGGCGCCTCGTACGCGCGAGCGAGCGGCGAGCCGATCATCGCGGCATCGGCACCGCAGGCGAACGCCTTGGAGATGTCGCCGCCGTTGCGCATACCGCCGTCGGCGATCACCTTCACGTAGTCGCCCGTCTCGAGCATGTGCTGCGAGCGGGCAGCCGCGACGTCGGCGATTGCGGTGGCCTGAGGCACGCCGATCCCGAGCACACCGCGAGTGGTGCACGCGGCGCCCGGCCCAACGCCCACGAGCACGGCGACCGCGCCGGTGCGCATGAGGTGAAGGCCGGTGGAATACGAGGCGCAGCCGCCGACCACGACCGGCAGCGGAACCTCCTTGATGAACTGCTTGAGGTTGAGCGGCTCACTGGTGGTGGAGACGTGCTCCGCGGAGATGACGGTGCCCTGGATGACCAGGACGTCGAGACCAGCCTCGACCGCGATCTCGTAGTAGTCGCGCACGCGCTGCGGGGTGAGCGAAGCAGCGCAGACCACGCCCTGCTCCTTGATCTCCTCCACGCGCCGCGCGATCAGCTCGGGCTTGACCGGCTCCTGGTAGATCGCCTGCATCTCGGCTGTGGCGTGCTCGCGCGGGAGCTGCGAGATGCGCTCGAGCTGGTCCTCGGCGTCCTCGTAACGCGTGAAGATCCCCTCGAGGTTGAGCACCGCGAGCCCGCCGAGCTTGCCGAGGATGCCCGCCGTGCGCGGCGAGACGACCCCGTCCATGGCGGACGCGAGGAGCGGAAGCTCGAAGCGGTAGGGCCCGAGCGTCCAGGTGATGTCGATGTCGTCAGGGTCCCTCGTGCGGCGCGAGGGAACGATTGCTATGTCATCGAAGCCGTAGGCGCGACGGCCCTTCTTGCCTCGACCGATCTCAACTTCCATGAAGGCATCCTAGGTTCGGCGGCGGACTGAAAAGGGACGATACCAACGGCTTGCGGCGCGATCCTGGGCCTAAACCCGCAGCTTGCGGGGTTATCCCATCTCCGCTGCGCCAGCCACCACGCGCAGGCGCTCCAACGCCCTGCGGATCAGCCGCGAGACGTGCATCTGGGAGATGCCCACCCGGTCCGCGATCTCCAGCTGGGTGAGCGCTTCCGCGAAGCGCAGATAGAGGATCAAGCGCTCGCGTTCCGGCATCGCCCTGAGCGCGCGGCCGAGCGAAGCGCTGCGCTCGACGAGCTCGAAGCGCCCGTCCATCTCCCCCACCGCGTCCGCGTAGGTGGCGCGTTCGTCTCCGGCCGATCGCAGGGGAGCATCGAGCGAGACCGTGTCGTAGGCCGCTCCCGCCTCCATCGCCTCGAGCACCGCCTCGACCGGCATGCTCAGCTCGGAGGCGAGCTCCTGCGGCGTGGGCGAGCGCCCAAGCACACCCGACAGCTGCTCCACCGCCTCGTTCAGCTTGAGCACGCGCTCCTGCAGGCCGCGCGGCACGTGAAGGGCCCAGCTCGAGTCGCGGAAGTGGCGCTTGAGCTCGCCCAGGATCGTCGGCATGGCGTAGCTAGAGAACCCGTTTCCCCCCTCGCTCTCGAAGCGGTCGATCGCCTTCACCAGACCCACGCTCGCCACCTGCACGAGGTCCTCGAGCGGCTCGCTGGCGCGCGCGTAGCGGCGGGCAAGCCGGCGCGCGAGCGGCAGGAAGCGCCGGACGAGCTCCTCGCGAGCGCGCACGTCACCGCTTTGCCGGTAGCGGATGAAGAGAAGCTGCTCCCGGCTTCGCTCGGCTTCGAAGCGGCCGGGGATCGGCGAACTGTGGGAATCGGGGCGGCGGCCGGCGCCCGTGCGTCTGGCTGTACTCGAACGGCGACGCGGTGTCTGCGCGATCTGAGCCTTCATGAGGCGTCCGCTCTGTCGAGTTACGTGGTTCCGAAGGTCCGCTCGCGTCTTCCACGACGCGCGTCCCCTGGAGTGGAACCGTCCGGCAGGGCGCCCCGGCTCGAGGTTCGCTGTGTCGGCCGTGCTTCTTTTTGGCTGCTTCCCGAGCCTGAGCAGGGATAAACCAGGCGGCCGGACCTGCTCAGCGGCTGGCCTGGGCGGCGGAGGCGTCGAGGCTCTCGACCCTCACGTCGGGCACGAGCCGCTCGACCTCTCGCGGGTCGAGCACGCCGGCGCCGAAATGCTGCGTGGACTCCGCGCCGCACGCCACGCCGAAGCGCACGCACTCCTCGGCCGGCTTGCCTCCGTAGCGGGCGGCCACGTAGCCGGCAAGGAACGCGTCGCCCGACCCCACGGCGGATATCGGCTCGAGCGGATCGAGCGTTGCGCGGTAGAGGAGGCGCTCGGTCTCGCCGAGCAGCGCGAGGCAGCCGGACGCGCGGGTCATGATCACCTCGCGGGCGCCCAGCTCGGCGATCTCGTGCAGGCCGGTGAGACGGTCCTGGTCGTCCGAGAACTCGTGCCCCACGAGCTCCTCCGCCTCGAGCTCGTTCGGCGAGACGATCGTGGGCTCCGCGCGAGTGCCGAGCAGCATCGCGTCGCCCTCGGAGTCGAGGATCGTGGTCACGCCGAGCTTGCGCAGCTCGGTGACGAGCCGCGCGTACACGTCCGCCTCGACGCCGCGCGGCAGACTCCCCGAGAACACGCAGATTTCCGCGCCCTTGGCGAGGTACAGAAGCTTGTCCACGAACAGCTCGAGCTCCGCCTCGGTGACGAGCGGGCCGCGCTCGTTGATCTCCGTCTGCTCGCCGGAGGTAGGGTCCACAACCGCCGTTGACATGCGCGACTCCTCGCGTATGCGGACGAAGTCGTTGAGGATCGCCTCCTCGGTGAGCTGCTCGATGATGCGCGTGCCGTTCGGCCCGCCGGCCACTCCCGTGGCGATCACCGGCTGGCCGAGCGACTTGAGCGCACGCGCGACGTTCACGCCCTTGCCTCCCGCCATCGACGTCTGCTCGACGGCGCGGTGGCGGCGGCCAAGGCGGAAGTTCGGGACCGCGAGCGTCTTGTCGATCGCAGCGTTGAGCGTGACGGTGATGATCATTGGACGGACCTGGCGCGCTGGCGGCGCACCACACGCACGCGCAGTGCCACGAGCGTACCGGCCAAGAGGACGAACAGCACCACGAGCGTGATCAGCACGTCGCGAAGCACGCTCTCGAACCGCCTGGTGAACGACGGCGCCGGCACCTTCGCCGCCGTGACGAGCGGAACGCTGCTCGCCACCCGGTCGCCCACGAGCACCTGCGCGCGCCCGACCGCTCGTCCCGCCGGCAGTGGTCCCTTGAGCTCGGCCGGCGCGAGCGCGCGGATACGAACGGGCACACCGCGCCGCACCGTGAGCGTGACGCCGCGTGCCGGGACGAGCGCTGCGCGGCCGCCGTGCTGGTGAATCCGGGCGCTCGCCACCGCGTGCCTGCCCTTGAACACCGCGACACGGTGGTACTGGCGAAGCCCCCAGCGCAGGAGCGCGATCGAGTCCAAGTCGCGCCTCGCCACGCTCGGCTCGCCGAGCACGACGCTGATCACGCTGGCGCCCGACCTGTGCGCGGCGCCGACGAGCACGTAGCCCGCCTGCTCGGTGTGCCCCGTCTTCACCCCGTCCACGTAGTGGTAGCGCGCGACGAGGTCGTTGCGGTTGATCACGGTGCGGGTGCGCGATCCGCTCTTCAAAGTGGCGTGTGTCTTGTCCACGATCCGCGCGAACGCCGGAATGCGCATGTCGAGTGAGGCGAGCTTGGCGAGGTCGCGCGCCGTGGAGTAGTTGCCCGGATCGTCGAGCCCGATCGGGTTCTCGTAGTGGGTGTGATGCAAGCCGAGCCGGCGGGCCTCGCGATTCATCATGTGGACGAAGGAGCTGACCGACGAGCCGCCCACGTTGTACGCGAGGTCCCAGGCGGCGTCGTTCGCGCTCGGGAGAAGCAGGGCGCGCAGAAGGTCGTGCACGGTCATGCGCTCGCCCTTGCGGAGGCCGATCACGGACTCCGCCGGCGCAGCGTTGTACGCGGGTGCCGTGAAGACTTCGCTGGGCTTCGTGTGCGCGAGGGTGATCCGCGACGTCATGAGCTTGGTGGTGCTCGCGATCGCTCGCCGCGAGCTCCCGTGCTCGGAGTAGAGGACGGCGCCGGTGCGCGCGTCGATCACTATCGCGGCGGTCGAGCTGAGCGACGGCGGGGCCGACGCGGCGAGCGCGGGCGCCGCGCTGGTCGCGCTCAGGGCCACTGCTGCGGCGCAGGCGGCGATGAGGCGCGGCCGGATCGCTGGCGCTCTCGTCACTACCGCAGTTTTAGCTTCTGGCCGGCCACCAGGCCCTGCGGGTCGAGCCCGGGGTTCAGATCCTCGAGGGTTGTGACCCTCACCCCGGTCTTGATGGCGATCGCCCCGAGCGTGTCGCCGGCGCGCACCGTGTAGGTGTGCCGGTGTGCGAACTTCGACCCGGACCGCTTGCCGCTCGTGGTGGTCGTGCTGCTGGTGGTCGTGGAGCCCGTCGAGGTCGAGCCGCCGCTCGAGCCGCTGCCGGCGCCGGAACTCGAGAGCACGATGATGAACGCGATCACGAACGCGACGATCGCAAGCGGCGCGACAAAGCGCATCGGACTCCTCCGCCGACCTCTCATCGCGACCGGATGCTAGTCCGGGAGTAGGACCTCCCTACTCCCACTCCCTACTCCCTACAGAGCCTCCCCATCGCGGAGAGCCTTGAAGAACACGTCCTGCTGCCCTCCGTTGTGATCAAAGCGGAAGCCGGGGAAGGTGGAGCTGAAGGCGACGAAGTTGGCGCGTGCGCTCGTGGCGACGTCGAAGATCGAGGCGGCGGCGGAGGCGTGCGCGAGGTCGTCGATGTTGCCGGTGTGGTTGTTGCGGTAGTAGAGCGTGTCCTGCCCGCCCTGGTCGTTCGCGAAGGTCACGATCCCGCGCAGCGCGCCGAACGCGGTGATGCCGCCGGCGATGTTCGTGCCGCCGAGGCTGTGGGCGCCGCGGCGCGAGGCGGAGATCAGGTCGGTGGCCCGCACATGACCGCGGCGGATCACGCGCATGTACACGTCGCTGCCCGGGTTGGTGTCGTTGCCCGTGAGGCGCGCGCCGGTCTGGAACACCACGCCCCACTCGCCCGCGGTCCTGTCGGACACGTGCGGGTCCGAGCCGCTGTCGGCCACGCGGATCGTGTGGCCGCCGGCGCGAAGCATGATGCCGCCGCCCTGCTGCCAGACGATCGCCGAGCCGTCGCTCGCGTACGAGGGGCTGCTACCCGAGCCGAGCAGGTGCGGCCTACCGCCGTGGACGCGGGCGACGAAGACCATGCCGCCGGCCTCGAAGGCCACCGAGCCGCAGTTGCCGTCGATCGACGGGTTGACGGCCGGCGCGCCGATGCCGCGCGAGATCAGCCGGGTGGTGCCGCGGGCGAAGTTGCGCACGAATACGTCCTCGACGGCGTCGGCATCGCCCCTCGCCAGATTGGTCGAGGTGGACTGGAACGCCACGCAGTGCGGGCGGCTGCGCATCGAGCCGTCGAGCGAAGGATTCATGGAGTCGCCGTTGCCCTGCACCTCAGCCGAGGAGACGCTGGCGCGGAAGAGCCTGCCGGAGGGACGTGCGGGCCGCGAGAGGCGGAGTCCGGCGCGACCGTGCGGGCGGCCCCAGACGAAGACGTCGGCGCGGCCATTCACGTCGTTCGCGACGAGGTTGGAAGCTGCGGAGTCGAAGGCCACGTAGCGGGCCTTGCGGTCGTCGCCCGAGATGGTGGGGTGCCCGGACGGGCCGTTGGCGGCCTCACCGTGCGGGCCGACGGAGATGGGGATGGGCGCGGTGCCGAAGATGCCTGCCGAGGCGGCGGCAGGGGCAATCAGGCACGTGGCCGAGCACACCCCGACCACGAGGGACGGAAGACGAGGCATACCTGTGTCCTCGCCACCCCGTTCGGAGGCCTAAACGGCATTTACTCCTTATGGACGAATGTTGGAGGTTTCGGTAGCTCGACTGAAGTATTTGCATACCTCAGCTGCGTGAGGCGAGGCCCCAGGCGGTGGTTCGCAGCTCCTGCGCGGCAGCCGCCGCGGCCGTCGCGGGGTCTCCCCCCGATGAGCGATATGCGTCCACGATCGAGCGCGACGCGGTGACCAGCCCGGCGGCCGGATGGGGGGCGAAGGCCGGGCCCAGCAGGTCCACCGATCCGCCCTGCGCTCCCACGCCCGGCAGGAGGAAGATCGAGTGCGGCATCAACTCGCGGAGCCGCGCCAGCATGTCCGGCCGCGTGGCGCCCGTGACCGCGCCCACGTCGCTCAGCCCGCAGGCGGCGATGCCGCCCGCTCCGAGCTCGCGCACGATCGCGGCGAGGCGCTCGTGCAGCGGCTCGCTCGGCGCCGGGAGGTCTTCGATGTCCGCCGCGCCGGGGTTGGAGGTGCGCACGAGGCAGAAGACGCAGGCGCCGGCGGAACGCGCGGCCTCCACGAGCGGCTCGAGGGAGTCGCGGCCGAGCAGTGGGTTGGCGGTGAAGGCGTCGGCACCCAGGCCGGGAACGTCGCCGAACTCGCCGGGCGTCGACCCGACAAGGAACTGCGCGTATGCACGAGCGGTCACCGGAACGTCGCCCCGCTTCCCGTCGGCGAGCACGAGCAGACCGGCCTCGCGCGCATAGGCGGCCACCGCGTAGAGCGCCGCGATGCCGGGCGCGCCGAGGCGCTCGAAGCAGGCGAGCTGCGGCTTGATCGCCACGCACGCCGGCCCGGCGGCATCGATCGCCGCGCGGCAGTGCGCCTCCACCGCGGCGGCGGTGCGGTGCGGGACGTCGCCGTCTTGATCGCGCACGGCCTCGACCGCGACCTGCCACAGCGCGGCAGGGTCGGGGTCGAGGCCGAGAACGATCTGGCTGTTCCGCTCCTCGACGAGTGCGGCGAGCCTGTCAGCGAAGGGGAGAACGCCTCCGACAGTACCGCCGAAGGGCTCCCCGCCTGGTTGGACCGGAGGCTGCGCTGTGGGCGCGGCTTGTCCTAGCCCTTGACGGCCTTCTTCAGAGCCGACCCGGCGCTGAAGCGAGGCACGCGGCTTGCCGCGATCTGAATCCGCTCGCCCGTCTGAGGGTTGACTCCCTGGCGGGCTCCGCGGTCGGCCACCGAGAACTTCCCGAAGCCGGTGAAGTTGATCTCGCCGCCGCGCGACAGGGTGGACTCGATCACGTCGAGAGCGGTATCCACTGCCTTCGTGGCATCGCCCTTGGACAGACCAGACTGGGATGCAACCTGGTCTACGAATTCGGCCTTCGTCACTGCTCCTCCTTAACGGGGGGTCTTGGACGGCTCCGAACCTAACAACGGATTCGGACGATGAGGGCCTAAAAGTCCGAGAGAAGACGGCTAAATACGCAAATTGCGGCTTTCCTGAGGCGTGTTTTTGGCTCTGTGACTGGCTTCGCGCCAGTTATGCGCCCGAAACGGCCATCTCCCCGATGAGCAGCGGAGCCGCCTTGACGCTCCCGCCGAAGGGCACCCAGCGGCTCGCGGACCCCACGGCCTGCACCGCCTTGAGCATCGACACGAGGTCACTCGCGATGGTCATCTCGCGCGCCGGGCTGCCCAGCTCGCCGCCCTCGATAAGCCTGCCGGTGGCGCCCACGGAGAAGGTTCCGGACACGGGATTGACGCCCGAATGGAGCCCGGCCACGTCGGTCACATAGAGGCCGTCGCCCGCGCGGCGGACGAGCTCCTCGAGGTCGGCGTCGCCCGGCTCGAGCAGCAGGTTCGCGGTGCCCACCGAGGGCGGCGTGCGGTACGAGCCGCGCGACGCGCTGGCCGTGGTCTCGCGCTCGCCCTTGCGCGCCGTGCGCGCGTCGAAGAGGAACGTGAGCAGCCGGCCGTCCTCGATCAGCGAGGTGCGGCGGCGGGCCGAGCCCTCGCCGTCGAAGGGCGCGCTGTCCGGCCCCTCGGGATCCACGCCGTCGTCCACGAGCCGAACCGCTGCGGACGCGATCTCCTCGCCCTCGCGTCCCGCGAAGAGCGAGCGGCCGCGCTGCACGGCATCCGCCGACAGCATGCCTCCGATGAAGCCGATGAAGCTCGCGGCCACGAACGCGTCGAGCACCACGGGGCAGCGGCGGCTCTCCGGCTGCCGGGCGCCGACGAGCGCGAGCGCGCGCTCGGCCGCCTCGTCCCCGATCGCGCGCGGGTCGAGCTCGCCCGGCTCGCGCCCGAGGCCGACGCCAAGGCCGGTCATCAGGTCGGCGCCCTCGCCGGCGAAGACCGACGCATACGCCCAGACCGAGCTCGCCTCGTACGACGAGCAGAAGCCGCGCGAGTTGGCGAGCGCAACGCTTCCGTCGGCGTCCGCGTACACGGTGTCCTCCACCTGCGACACGCCGTCGTGGGCACGGGCGGCGCGCTCGATCTCCACCGCCAGCTCGATCTTGCGCTCGGTGCTCCAGCCTGCGAGCTCGGAAGCATGGAGCCCCTCGACCTCGGCGGTGCCGAACTCGTCCGGAAGCCCGCCGAACTCGTCCGGGTCGGCCACGGCCGCGCTCTCGCGAGCCTGGGCCGCGAGGGCGCTCGCGCCCTCGTCGCTCAGATCGGTGCCGTAGGCGTAGCCGGAGCGCCCGTCGAGGAACACGCGCAGCCCGAAGCCGCGGCTGCCGGCGTCGGTGAGGCTCTCCACGTACGCCTCGTACACGCGGATCTGCCGGGTCACGGCCTCCTCCACCCACGCCTCGGCGTCGTCCGCGCCCGCGGACTGCGCCGCCTCCACCGCGCGGCGCGCGATGCCCTCGAGGTCCGGCTGGCTCACGCCGCCGTCCCGCCGACCGTGAGCGACTGGATGCGAACGTGCGGCTGCCCAACTCCTGCGGGGACGCGCTGGCCGCCCTTGCCGCAGAAGCCGGTGGCGATCGAGAGGTCCGCCGCCACGCCGTCGATCAGCTTGAGCGCCTCGAGGCCGTTGCCGATCAGCGTTGCACCGCGGACCGGCTTCGTCACCTTTCCGTTCTCGATCAGGTAGCCCTCGGAGAGGCCGAACACGAAGTCGCCCGTGGCCGGCTCCACCTGGCCGCCGCCGAACGACACCGCGTAGAGCCCGTACTCTGTGCCCTCGATCAGATCCTCCGGCGTGGCGTTCCCGTTCGCGAAGTAGGTGTTGGTCATGCGCGGGATCGGCAGGTGGCGGAAGGACTCGCGCCGCCCGTTGCCGGTGGACGGCACGCCGTCCTTGCGCGCGCGCAGAAGGTCGTACAGATACGAGGTGAGGCGGCCGTTCTCGATGATGGTGGTGCGCTGCGTGGGCGTGCCCTCGTCGTCGATGCCGTCCGAGCCCCACTCGCCGGCCTCGGCGCCGCTGTCGTACGCCACGAGGAACTCCGGGGCGACCAGCTCGTCGAGCTTGCCCGCGTACACGCTCGCGCGTTTGTGTATGGCGTCGGCCTCGAGGCCATGACCGACCGCCTCGTGAAGCAGCACGCCGCCGAAGCCGTTGCCCACCACCACGGTCATGCGACCGGTTGGGGCATCCACGGCGTCGAGCATGGTGAGCGCCTTGCGCGCCGCTTTCTCCGCCACCTCCTCGGGGTTTGCCGAGACGAGCTCGAAGCCGGCGTGGCCACCGCGCGTCTCGTGCCCGGTCTCGACCGTGCCGTCGCGCCGCGCCACCACCTGCGCGCCCAGCCGCACCCGCGTGCGGTCATCCGCGGCCGCCACGCCGTCGGAGTTGAACACCTGCACGCGGCGGCGGTTCTCCACGTAGCTCACGGACACCTGCGCCACCTCCGAGCCGGCGGCGCGCGCGGCCTCGTCGCACGCGTGCAGGATCTGCGCCTTGTCGGCGGCGGCGATGTCCTCGGGCCGCTGCGCGATCTCGTACGCCTCGCGGGGCTCCGCGGCCTTCAGCGCGGCCGGCCGGCGGCGCTCGCCCGCAACCGCCTGCGACACGGAGTCGGCGACCCGGCGCAGGTCCTCCTCGCCGAGGCCGTCCACGTGGCCGAAGTAGGTCGAGTCGCCCACCACCACGCGCACGGAGGCGCCGATCTCGCGGCCGCTCTGCGGGCGCTCCACACGCCGGTCGTCGAGCGTGAGGGCGAGGCCGGTGCGCTCCTCCACGTACAGCTCCGCGAGGTCCCCGCCGCGCGCGAGCGCGCGGCCGAGCAGATCGTCCGCGAGCTCCGGCGCGATCACTCGGGCGCCGCCAGCTTCGTCATCTCCTCGGCAAGCTCGAGCAGTTCCCCGCGGCCGGGCGCATCCTCCGGCAGCACGCGCGCGTGACCAAGGCCGTCGTAGATCGCCACGCGCGGCTCGCGGCGCGCCTGTTTGCGCCGCTGCCCGGCCAGAACGTCCTCGGCGATCCCGGCGACCATGCCGAGCGGTCCCTTGCGCTCCTTCCTCACGCCGCCCTCCTACCGAGGTCGGAGAGCACGGCGCGAAGGTCGTAGAACATCAGCGACGGCAGCGCGAAGCGGCCGGCCACCACGGCGATCGTCCAGCCCTCGTCGCGCACGGCGAAGACCGCGCCGTCCGCGGTGGTGGCTTCCACCTGCGCCACGTCACCGTCGAAGCCGGGCGTCGCAGCGGCAGCCTCCTCCGCATGACCGAACAACCGCGCCGTGAGCTCGCCGAGCTTCTTGGCCGGCGCCTCTCCCGAAGCGGAGTGCGCAGCCGCCACCTGGCCCGCGCTGTCGAGCAGCACGGCGGCCCTTATGTCGGTGGACAGCTCGTCGAGATATTGCAGCGCGAGCTCGGGAGTAAGCGTCGAGTCGGGCACCGCTGTCACGATACCCACGTGACTCTCCCCCAGGCTTCCTGGCTCGGCGTTGTGCTGATCTGCCTCATCGCCGCGCTGCTTTTGCTCGTCAACGGCTACGTGGGCTACTTCGGGGTCCTCTTGGCGGTGGCCGCATCTGCCGCCGTCAACCTCCGCTGACCGGCGGATCCGCGTTGTCGAGCCCTGGGTGCGTCTCAGGCTCGAGGTGGATCAGCACGTCGGCGTCCGGCAGCCGCACGGCGATCGCGCTCTGCAGCTCGTGGCTCACCTCATGCGCGCGCTCGAGCGTGGTGCCCGAGTGGAACTGCACGTGCAGGTCGATGTGGCGGCGGCTGCCGGCCTTGCGCGCGCGCAGCTTGTGGAAGCCCGCCACCTCGGGGGCGTCGTAGGCGGCGATCGTCTCGCGCACCACCTCGAGCTCCTCGTCCGGCAGTGCCTCGTCCACGAGCACGCGCGAGGAGCGATTGACGATTCGCACGCCCGACCAGATGATCGCCAGCGCGATCAGGAGCGCGGTGATCGGGTCGAACCGCTGCGCGCCCGTGACCTTTACGAGCACGAGCCCGACGAGCACGCCGAGCGAGGTGAACGCGTCAGTGCGCAGGTGCGCGGCGTCGCCCTCGAGCGCGGGCGAGTCCGTGGCGCGACCCTGCTTGTACAGGTAGCCGGAAACCGCGAAGTTGGCCGCCGCCGACACTCCCACCACCGCGATGCCGACGCCGAGCGAGGTGACCGTTGACGGCGTGATCAGCCGGCGCACCGACTCGTAGATGATGATCGCCGCGCCGACCAGGATCAGGATGCCCTCGAGCGCCGCGGTGAGGTTCTCCACCTTCTCGTGGCCGTACGGGTGGCTCGGGTCGGGCGGCTCCTCGGCCTTGCGGACGGAGTAGAAGGCGACGACGGACGCGAGCAGGTCGATCGCCGAGTGCACCGCCTCGGTGAGGATCGCGATCGAGCCGGTGACGGCGCCGGCCACCACCTTCAGCACGATCAGGACCGTGTTCGAGGCGATGGAGAGGCCGGCTGCGCGGCTCTTCACGCGCGGCCTGTCCGCGCCCGCGGCGGTGGGTGCCGTGCCCGCCGCGCTGCCGATCATCTTCATGCCGCCTGGGTTTCCCGATCGAGCCACGCGAGGAACGCCCGCGCCGCGCGGCCGCGGTGGCTGATGGCGTCCTTCTCCTCCACGCTCAGCTCGGCCATGGTGCGGCCGTCGTCGCGGTCTACCGGGACGAACGCCGGGTCGTAGCCGAAGCCGCCGCTGCCCCTCGGCTCTGCCGCCAGCGTGCCCTCGCAGCGGCCCTCGAACACCCGCTCCTCGCCGCCGTCGACGTACGCGAGCGCGCACACGTACGCCACGCGCCTGTCGCCGTCCGCGGGCACCTCGCGCAGCAGCTTGCTGAGGTTCTCCTCGTCCGTCGCGTTCTCGCCCGCGTAGCGCGCGGAGCGCACGCCGGGCACTCCGCCGAGCGCGGCTGCCTCAATCCCCGAGTCGTCGGCGATCGACGGCATGCCCGTGGCCTCCGCGGCCGCGCGCGCCTTGCCGAGTGCGTTTTCCGCGAATGTGTCGCCCGTCTCCGGCGGCAGCACGACGCGTTCCGGCAGCGGCAGCACCTCGTGCGGCGCAAGCAGGATGTTCAGCTCTCGCACCTTGTGTGCGTTGCGTGTGGAGAGGACGAGCCTCATTCCGGTTCCCCTCCTACGAGGGTAGGGAGCCGGCCGCCGCGACCTGCGCCGCGCGCAGCACCTCGATGCCGCCGGCGGCGAGTGCCAGGAGCTCGTCGAGCGAGGCGCGCGAGAGCGGCGTGCGCTCCGCGGTGGCCTGCACCTCAACGAGCCCGCCGTCGCCGGTCATCACCACGTTGGCGTCCACCTCGGCGGAGGAGTCCTCGACGTAGTCGAGGTCGAGCAGCGGTCGCCCGCCGACCATGCCGCACGACACCGCCGCGACCGAGCCGGTGAGCGGCACCTTTGCAAGCTTGCCCTCCTCCACGAGGCGGTCGAGCGCGAGCTTGAGTGCCACGAAGCCCCCTGTGATCGCCGCGCAGCGCGTGCCGCCGTCGGCCTCGAGCACGTCGCAGTCGATGTAGACGGTCCGCTCGCCGAGGGCCTCGAAGTCCACCACGCCGCGGATGGAACGGCCGATCAGCCGCTGGATCTCGACCGTTCGCCCGTCCGGCCGCCCGCGCGAGACGTCGCGCTGCTTGCGCTCGCCGGTGGACGCCGGGAGCATCCCGTACTCGGCGGTCACCCAACCGCGGCCCTTGCCCACGAGCCAGCGCGGGACGTCCTCCACCGCGGACGCGGTGCAGATCACGCGCGTGCCGCCCGCCTCGATCAGCGCGGAGCCGGTGGCCGAGCGGACGAACCCCGCGGTGATCGAGAGCGAGCGCATCTCGTTCGGCGCGCGCCCGTCGTGCCTTGCGTCGCTCATGCGGCCCGCCTTGCCTCGCGCACCTGGACCTGCCGCACGGCGCCGAGCGGCATCTGGAGAAAGCGCGTCCCCACCGCCCTGAACGCCTCAGGATCGCCGGTGGCGAGGAAGCTGTAGCGCCCGCGGCGGTCTGTGTCGTTCTCGAGTTCGCGGGCGCGGAGCTCCTCGTGCACGGCGTCCGCGATCGCCTGGCCGGAGCTCACAATCGTGACCCCTCGGCCGAGCGCGCGCTGAAGGATCGGGCGCACGAGCGGGTAGTGCGTGCAGCCGAGAATGACGGTGTCCACCCGCGCTTTCCGCAGCGGCTCGCAGTAGCCCTCGACGGTGTCGACCGTCCGCTGGTCGAACTCGTCGCCCGCCTGGATCATCGGCGCAAGCTCGGGGCAGGCCACGGCGTGAAGCTGGGCGTCGGGGGCCGCTTCTTTTAGCGCGCGCTCGTACGCGCCACTGGCCACGGTGGCTGGGGTGGCGAGCAGGCCGACGCTGCCGGTCTTTGTGGAGCGCGCGGCGAGGCGCGACTCCGGTTCCACCACCGCCACCACGCCCACGCGGCCGTCGAGCTCGTCGCGCAGGCGGGGCAGCGCCGCGGCCGTGGCCGAGTTGCACGCGACCACCAGCAGCTTCGCGCCTTCTTGGAGGAGCAGCTCGGCGAGCTCGAGCGCGAACTCGCACAGCTCTTCCTGGCTGCGGTTGCCATATGGGAAGCGCGCTGTGTCGCCGAGGTAGACGAAGTCCTCGTGCGGAAGCGAGACGAGGCACTCGTGGAGCACGGTGAGGCCGCCCACTCCGGAGTCGAACATCGCGATGGGAAGGCTGTTGGGCCGCTGCGGCACGCGCGCCATGTTCGCATGCGTGCAGGCGGCCGGGCGCGTCAGGCGACCGCTGCCGGTGTACCGCTTGCCACGAAGCCGCGGTGCCAGAGGCCGAGGCTGAGCAGCAGGAAGAGCTGCTTCGTGTGGTCGCGCTCGCCATGCTCGTGGGCGGCTATCAGGCGGCGCAGCTCGCTCTCGTCGAACAGGCGCCGGCACAGCTCGCCCTCGCCGAGCAGCACCTCTTCGAGCAGCGGCTTGAGCTCGGCGCGGAGCCAGCGGTCGAGCGGCGTCTCCCAGCCGAGCTTGCGGCGGTTCACGATCTGCTCGGGGAGCAATCTCGCCAGCGCCTGCTTGTGAATCCACTTGCCGGTGCGGCCGTGGAGCTTCATCGACGGGTGCATCGACTCCACGAGCTGCACCAGGTCCTCATCGAGGAACGGCACGCGCAGCTCCACGGACTCGGCCATCGACATCTTGTCCGCGATCATCAGCAGCTCGTCGGGGAGCGTGAGCCGCGTGTCCACGTAGAGGATCTGAGCGAGCGGCGGCAGGTTCGCCACGCGCGCGCGGTGTTGTTCTACGACGGCGAGCTCGTCCGCCGTCCCGAGCGTGCGCCGCAACTCGCCGGCGTACAGCCGCGCCTTCTCGTCCTCGCTGAAGATGGTGTAGGCGGACAGCAGCAGCTCGCCGTCGCCGCGCGTGTCGAGCGTGGCGAGGCCGCGCCTTAGCTGATCGCTCGGCGCGCGGCTTGCGAGCTTGGAGAGCGGCCGGGCGAGCGGGCCGGCCCTGCGCAGACCGGCCGCGAGCTTCACGCCGAGGTGGCGCCCGTAGCCGCCGAGCGGCTCATCCGCACCTTGGCCGGTCAGCGCCACCGGCACGCTCGGCTTCATCAGCTCGGCCACGAAGCGCACGGCCAGCGCGCTGGTCGACCCCACCGGCTCCTCCAGCGTGAGCAGCGAGTCGGGCAGCCGCGCCAGGTACTCGCGCGAGTCGACCATGACGTACTCGTGCTCGGCGCCGAACAGCCGCGCGGTTTCAGCCGCCAGCGGCACCTCGTCCGTCCCCTCGCCGCCCCCGCGGAAGCCGACGCTGAAAGTGCGCACGCGCGGTAGGTGCTTCGCCATCACCGCGGTGATCGCCGCGGAGTCGAGGCCGCCGCTGAGCATCACACCCATCGGCCGGTCGCTCATGAGCTGCCGCTCCACGGCGCGCTCGAACGCGGCGCCGTACTCGTCGATCAGCGCCTTTGTGTCGCGGCGGTCGGCGGTCGGCGCGCCGTACCAGTAGCGGCGCGTGTCGATGCCATCCGCGGTGGAGGTGAGGATCGTGGCCGGCGGCAGCTTGCGCACGTGCTCGAACAGCGTGCGCGGGGTTGGCACGAAGCGGAAGGTGAGGTACTGGTCGATCGCCTCGAGGTCGATGTCGCGCGGCAGCGCCTCGTCCACGAGCAGCGCCTTGAGCTCCGACGCGAAGCTGAGCCGCCCGCCGGCGCTCGCCCAATAGAGCGGCTTGACGCCGAACTTGTCGCGCATCAGGTGCAGCGTCCCGGAGCGCTCGTCCCAGATCGCGATGCCGAAGATGCCGTTGAGGCGCTCCACGAAGTCCGGCCCGAGCTCCTCGTAGAGGTGCGGGATCACCTCGCCGTCGCTGTTCGAGCGCAGCCGGTGGCCGCGCTCCTCGAGGCCGCGCCGGAGCTCGAGCTGGTTGTAGATCTCGCCGTTGAAGAGGACCACCACGTCGCCGGACTCGTTCAGCAGCGGCTGGTGGCCGTGCTCGGGGTCGACGATCGCGAGGCGGCGCATGCCGAGCGCCACCCGCTCGGCGGAGTGGTAGCCCTCACCGTCGGGGCCACGGTGCTCGAGCCGCGCGGTCATCGCGCGCACGAGCTGAGCGTCCGCGCCGCCGGACGGAGCGTGTATGCCGGCTATGCCGCACATGGCTGGCTGCGGCGGCCGGGCCCGGCGGTAGCTTCCAATGCTTGCGGCGGCACGCCGCCACCTTAGTGAGCCACGCCACGGACACAGAGACCCAGCCGACGCCTACGCGCGACGCGGCCGAGCAGCGGAGCCGTCTGGTAAAGAACACGGCGTTCTACTCGCTCGCGACGGGCATGTCGCGGATCGCGGGACTCGTGCGCGAGATCGTGGCGGCGAGCAAGTTCGGCGTGACCGGGCCGATGTCCGCATTCACGATCGCCTACCAGGTGCCGAACGTGTTGCGAGCGCTGTTCGCCGAGGGTCCGCTGCAGGCCGGCTTCGTCCCGGTGTTCACCGAGCTGCTCGAGCGCGGCGACCGCCGCGAGGCCTTCCGCGTGGCCTCCGCGGTGTTCTGGCTGATCTGCCTCGTGATGGGCGCGCTCACCGCGATCTTCGTGCTGGTCGCGCCTGTGGTGATGCCGCTGTTCGCGCCCGGCTTCCAGGACCACCCCGAGCTCCGCCACCTCACGATCCACCTCGCGCAGATCGTGTTCCTCACGGTTCCGCTGCTCGGCCTCTCCGGGCTGATCGTCGGGATGCTCTACGCGTTCGACCACTTCGCCGCTCCCGCGATCGCGCCGCTCGCGTGGAACGTCGTGGTGATCGGCTGCCTGCTCGGCGTCACGCCCGTCCTGCCGGCGGACAAGCGCATCTACGCCTACGCCATCGGAGTGCTGGGCGGCACCGTCGTGCAGCTGCTCCTGCCGATGCCGTGGCTGCGCAACCGCGGCGGCAGCTTCACGTTCACGCTCGACTGGCGCAACGAGCACGTGCGCCGCGCCCTGAAGCTGATGCTCCCGGTGACGATCGCGCTCGGGATCGTGAGCCTGAACCTGCTGGTGGACTCGTTCTTCGCCACCTTCGTGAGCAAGGAGGCGCCCGCCGCCATCGACCGCGCGTTCCGCCTCTCGCAGCTTCCGCAGGGGCTCTTCTCGGTGGCGATCGCAACGGTGATCTTCCCCACGCTCGCGCGCCACGCCGTTCGCGGAGAGCGGGACGAGCTGCGCCACACGATGGCGAACGGCATCCGTCAGATCTGCCTGCTCCTGATCCCTGCCGCGCTGCTGATGATCGTCCTGGCGGTGCCGTCCACCCGGCTCGTGTACCAGCGCGGCGAGTTCACCGCGGGCGCCACGCACCTCGTGTCGCGAGCGCTGATCTGGTGGGCGGTGACGCTGCCGTTCGAGGGCATGAGCCTGCTCTATTCGCGCACCTTCTTCAGCCTGCAGCGAACCTGGATCACGATCGCGTTCGCCATCACGAACCTCGTCCTGAACGCGGGAGTGGCCGCGGCGCTTCACGGGCCGTTCGGCATCTCGGGCGTGGTGCTCGGCACGGTGAGCGGCACCGCCGCGATGACCTTCTTCCAGATGGCAATCCTGCGCCGCGACCTCGGCAGCATCGAGGGACGCGCGACCGCCTCAGCGGTCGCGCGCATGCTCACCGCAGGCGCAGCCCTCGCCGGCTCGAGCTGGCTCGTGTGGCACGTGCTCGACAGCGCGCTGGGACGCTCGCTTCCAGCACAGATCATCTCCCTGGCCGCGGGCATAGCCGTCGGCCTCGCCGTATATGCCACCGGCGTGCTGGTCCTAAAGGTGCCGGAAGCCGGTCAGATCAAGCGCCTCATCGCCGGGCGGCTGGGCCGGACCTAGAACTGGACTTTGTCCACCGAGTCCTTGATCTTCTGCAGCACCGTGTCCCCCAACGACTTGCCCTGGTCGGTCTTGTAGCCCTTCATCGCGGTGACGACGCCCGCCATGATCAGCGCGACGAGCAGGATCAGCGCGACGTACTCCACCGTTCCCTGACCCGCCTGCCGCCCGAGCCGCCCAAGCGCCCGCAGCCCGCGGCGCACGCCCCTCAAGATGCCGTTCATGTATTGCCTCCTTGCCGATGGAAATCGAGTGGAGGCGATGCTCCCGCGGTGCCGGTTACGGCTCCAGACCGGAGCGTGACAAGTTCGCCACAGCCGTGTGAAAGACAGCGAACGCGGCGGCTACGCCGGCACAGCGACCGGCTCGTGCCGCGCCCGCTCCTCGAGCAGGGGCAGCAGCCGCTCCGCCGGCTGCGGGCGCGAGACCAGGTAGCCCTGGATGAGGGTGCAGCCGAGGCCATCGAGCACCTGCAGCTGGTGGTCCGACTCCACGCCTTCGGCCAGCACCTCGAGGCCGAGAGCGTGCGCCATCCCCACGATCGCCTCGACGAGGTGGCGGTCACGGCGGTCGCGGCCAAGCCGCGTGATGAACGAGCGGTCGATCTTCAGCTCGTCCACCGGCAGCTCGTGCAGGTAGGCGAGCGACGAGTAGCCCGTGCCGAAGTCGTCGATCGAGAGAGCCACCCCGAGGCGCTTCAGCCCCATGAGGTGGGTGAGGTCGCGCGCCGCCTCGCGCATGAGCGATGTCTCGGTGATCTCGAGACACAGCTGCGAGGGCGGCAGCCCGCTGTCGGCGAGCGCGCACTGCACGAACTCGTGAAAGCGCGCATCGGTGAGCTGCGCCGCCGCCACGTTGACCGACATCCGCAGCGGGTATCCCGCCGCCGTCCACGCCGCCGCCTGGCGGCACGCGCGCTCGAGCACGTAGCGGTCGATCTGGAAGATCTGCCCCGTCTCCTCGGCCACGCCGATGAACTCGGGGGGTGTGACGATTCCGCGCTCCGGGTGGCGCCAGCGAACGAGCGCCTCGGTCCCGACGATGCGCCCGCTGCGGGCCTCCACGAGCGGCTGGTAGTACACCTCGAGCTGCTCCTCCTGCAGCGCGGTCCAGAGCGCGTGCTCGACCGCGAGATGCTCGGTCGCGCGCAGGTGAAGGTCGCGGTCGAAGCGCTGGATGTCGCGGCCGCTGCGCCGCGCCTCGCGCATCGCGCTGTCCGCCTCGCGCAGCAGCTGGTCGCTCGTGGTGGCCTCGCGCGCGAACGCCACGCCCACGGACGCGTTCAGCAAGATGTCGGACACCGGCCCGCGGAACGGCTCCGCCAGCGCGGCGCGCAGCCGCTCCGCCAGCTCCCAGGCGCCCTGCTCGCCCACCGT
This sequence comes from Thermoleophilaceae bacterium, assembly GCA_025928345.1. Taxonomy (GTDB): domain Bacteria; phylum Actinomycetota; class Thermoleophilia; order Solirubrobacterales; family Thermoleophilaceae; genus JAICJR01. The sequence goes on from JAICJR010000001.1 coordinate 39,493, forward strand.
CGAGGAGAGGACGAGGAACTCGCTGCCGCCGGAGCGGGCCAGCGTGTCACCGGGTCGGATCGCCTCGCTCAACCGGGCGGCCGCCTCAGCGAGCACGCGGTCTCCCGTGGCGCGGCCGAAGCCTTCGTTCACCACGTCGAGCCGGTTCATGCGCAGCCGCAGGACGGCGATCCCCGGACCACTCGACCGCTGCAGCGCATCGTCGAGCCGCTGCCGGAAGAGAGCGAAGTTCGGCAGCCCTGTCTCCTGGTCGTGGGTGGCCTGGTGCAGGAGCTCTGCCTCGTGGCCCGCGCGCAGGTCGAGCAGCGCGTTGAAGCGCCGCGCGAGCGCGACCAGCTCGGACGTGCCTCTCTCCTCCACGCGCGTGCCGTTCTCGGCGAAGCGCGCGCGGCCGACCGCACGCGACAGTGCCCGTAGCGGGCGCGCCACCTGCCGGTTGAGGAACCAGCCGGCCAGCGCGAGGATCAGGAGCGCCAGCGCACCCGCGAGCACCTGCCGTTCGAGCGTTCCCCGGGCACCCGCCAGCACCGCCGATCGAGGTACGCCGGCAGCGACCGTCCAGGGGCTGCCCGGCACGTGGGCGGACGCGATTACGCGCCCCCCTTGCCCGCGCACGGCGCCAACCCTCGCGCCGGACGCCCTGTCCACCAGCATGAATTCCGGATGGCGCGCGCCCCCGACCTTCGCGGCTAGCGCTGCCGCGGTGCGGTCAACGTGCTCGAACGCCACGACCGCGCCCACCGTCTTGCCGCCGCTGCCCTTCACCGGTGCCGCCACGATGACGGCCGGCCGGTGGGTGGGCGCGTCGGTCGCGTCCCAGGAGACGAACGGGCGCTGAGCCTGGAGAGCGCGGGTGAGCCACGCGCTGCCGCGGTGAGCGCCGGGCGCGCGCACGGCCGCCGAAGGCGCCGAGGTGCAGACCACGCGGCCGTCTCGCCCGACGATGTCGAGCCGCACGCTCGGGAACGCCTCCGAGCCCTCCACCGTGAGCTGGCAGTCCCGCGGAGGGCCCGCGGCGAACGCCTTGTCGAGGCCCGGCTGGCCGGCGACCCCCGCGACAGACTTCTCGGCGTCAGTGGTTGCCGACGCGATGAGCGTGGCCGCGCGTCGCGCCTCGAGGTTCATCTCGGTGCGGGCCGACGAGCGCGCGTGCGCCGCGCCCCAGAGATAGCCGTAGGCGGTGGCGCCGCCGATTGCGGCAGCGCTCGCCGCGACGATCAGAGCCAGGTAAGTGGTGACGGACGAGGGCGCACCGGAGCGCCGTGTGGTGGCTTCCCTGCCAATCGCGTCCCCCTGTTCGCCCATCCGCTCGGATCGTAGGTCAACGGACCTCGCCAATCTGGGGTATTTGGCCTGCTAAACGGACGGATTTCCGAAGACCGGGCGCACGAGCACTCGCTATGCCGCGAGGCTACGGCTGGTAGGGACGGCACGGCTCGCCACGCAGCCCCGGGCACGGTGGCAACGACGTGGGCACGTTCACGCCTGGCACGACGGGCAGGACCAGGCGCGATGGCATTCCCGCGCCATGGCCCACCAACACGGATGCCTTGCCGTGCGGCACCGTATTGGCGAACGACCACACCGGTTGATCCCCGTTCGGCGCGCTGATCGTCACGCGGATGCGCGAGCCCGCGCGGTACGCGTGGCCCTCGTAATAGAGAGGAACGGTGACCTTGGTGAAGCGCCCTCGCGGCAGCGGCGCGGCGTCGCGCCGGCGCAGGCTCAGGACGGGCTCGAGCAGGGTGCTCTTGCGCGCGTCCAGCTTCCGGACGCTCGCCCGCAGCCAGCCGCTCTGCACGTAGGTCTCGATGCCATCCGGACGCACCTCTGACACGGTCACCTGCAGGTCCACGTTCCGCGCGCTCGACTTGATCCACGCCTGGAGTGCGCCCGCTCCCACCACGACGGTGTTCGCCGTGAGCGGCGAGCTCACGTAAGAGGCTGCCGTGCCGGGCGGGCTCGGGAGCCAGCGGTACGGAGGAGTGGCCGTCCACAGCCCGTTCGTGCCGGCGCCGGTGTTGCCGCTGAAGTCCGTGGCGGGGTGGGCCGCCTTGTTCCAGGTGAAGCTGTCGCTGCCGGCGGCGGCGGGCGCGGTGTCGGCGAGCGCGCCGCCGTCGCCGAGGTACCAGGAGCGCGCCTGCGTGCCCGGGATCGGGAAGCGCGCGAACGACTGCTCGAAGCCCGGGAAGGGCATGCCGGGAGCCGAGCCGCCGGCGCCGTTGTCGAACAGGACTCGCACGGGCGGCAGCGCCTGGAACGCGGCGAGCGCGCTCGAGTAGTCCGGCCGCGCCTGGATCGGATCGTCCGGGAGGGTCACGTTCGGCACGCCCATCGCGCTCGCGAAGACGGTCGGTGCGAACGACTTCACCGCCTGCGACAGCTGCGGCCTCTGCCTCGCCACGTACAGCTCGAGGAAGTCGTACCAGCGGTTGAAGGTGGCGGGATCCAGCGAGTCGACGTGCACGCCGTTCGTGAACGTGAACCACTTCCGGCGCGTGCCCGTGAAGTGCTCCGCGAGATCCGCGCAGTGGCCGCCGGTCTGCTCGTCGGTCCACTGGCAGGCCATGTACACCGGCACGTCGATCCTGCGGACGAACGTGATCGGGGACAGCGGGTCGGCCACCTTCGGCACGTAGTAGTTGTTCCGGTAGGTCTTGGCGATGAGGTCGACGGCTGCGCCGTGGAGCGCCTGATTGGCCTTGCACACGCGGTCCCCGCCGCGGATGCGCTTGAGGGCCCACGCTTGGCCGCCCGTGCGCGACGCCGGCTTCGCGTCATGCACCCGGTCCTTCGCCCAGCTCAGCGCGAAGCCCGTGTTGAGAATCCCGCCCGGGTAGAGCGTGGTCTGCGTGTTGTCGATCACCGACAGCGGGGCGATCGCGGCCAGGCTCGGCGGACGGGTCTCCGCGACGAACAGCTGGCTGATCCCGCCGTAGGAGATGCCCATCATCCCCACCTTGTGGTGCAGCACCCACGGCTGCCGCGCGACCGTCTCGACCACGTCGTAGCCGTCGAGTCCCTGGAGCGGCTCGAAGTAGTCGAACGCGCCGCCCGAGCAGCCGGTGCCACGCATGTTCACGTCGACCACCGCGAAGCCGAGCAGTGTCGCGATCGGCTCGATCGAGCTCTGGGGCCCATCGGGATTCGCGTAGCCGTAGCCCGAGTATTCGACGAGCGTCGGGAACGGTCCCTTCCCCGCCGGCAGGTGAACGTCGATCGCGAGCTTGGTGCCGTCGCGAGTGGTGAGGTAGCCGTAGCCGGAGGCCGGGATCTTCTGCCTGTAGACCTTCGTGCTGGGCGGCGCCGGACGGGTGGAGAACACGGCGAACGGCCGCGACGTAGCCGAGCCGGCGCGCACCCGGTAGCCGCGCCCGGGCTCCACGTTGCGGAAGACGACGCCCCCGAGCGAGTCGGCGCGACGCGAGCTCACACGGCGGCCACCTCGACTCAAGAGCATCGCGCGCGCGTGACCCTTCACTCCAGTGACCTGCACCTGCTCCGCGCTGCCGCGCACAGTGAGGCGCGCGGCGGCGGGCGAGGCGAAGCCGACGAGCGCGACCAGAGCGCTCACCGCGAGGATGAGTCCTTTCATCTGAAAAGAACCTTCTCAGATACGGCGGCGGAGCTAGTCTCTCCGCGTGAGCTCGCGGTCTGTAGCGGTGGTGGGCGCCGGGTTCGGCGGCGTGGGCACGCTCGTGATGCTGAAGCGCGCCGGCTACGAGAACGTGACCGTCTTCGAGAAGGGCGAGCGCGTGGGCGGCGTGTGGAACTACAACACGTACCCCGGCGCGGCCTGCGACGTGCCGTCGCACCTCTACGAGTTCTCGTTCGCCCCCAACCCGCGCTGGTCGCGCCGCTATGCGCCGCAGGCCGAGATCCAGGCGTACATCGAGGACGTCGCGCGGCGCGAGGGAGTGTTCGACCGCGTGAGGACGAACACCGAGGTGGAGCGCGCCACCTGGGACGAGGAGCGCGCGAAGTGGACACTCCAGACGAGCGCGGGCGAGCACGAGGCGGACGTGCTCGTGACCGCCTGTGGCCAGCTCTCGGTACCGAGCGTCCCGCCGCTTCCGGGCCTCGACAGCTTCGCCGGCCCCGCCTTCCACACGGCGGAGTGGCGGCATGACGTCGAGCTGCAAGGCAAGCGCGTGGCAGTGATCGGCACCGGCTGCAGCGCCATACAGACGGTGCCCGCGATCCAGCCGCTCGTGTCGCACGTCGACGTCTACCAGCGCTCACCCGGTTGGACGCTGCCGAAGATGGACTTTGCGTACCCCGAGACGGCCAAGAAGCTGTTCGAGCGCTTCCCCGCGCTGCTGCGATTTGACCGCGCGTTCACGTTTGCCTTCCTCGAAACGGTCACCGCCGCGATGACCTCACGCCGGTGGCTCCTTCCGGTGTTCCGGGCGGTCGCCCGCCGTCAGATCAACCGCGCGATCAAGGACCCGGAGCTGCGCCGCACGGTCACCCCGGGCGACGAGTTCGGCTGCAAGCGGATCATGCTCACCGACGACTGGTATCCCACGCTCACCGAGCCGAACGTCGAGCTAGTGACCGACCGCATCGCCGAGGTCACGCCCACAGGGATCCGCACGGCCGACGGCCGCGAGCGTCCAGCCGACGTCCTCGTGCTCGCCACCGGCTTCAAGTCGCACGCGTTCGTCGCCCCGATGGAGATCGAGGGACCCGGCGGCCACACACTCGCCGAGGAGTGGCGAGATGTCGCGCGCGCGTACCTGGGCCTGAGCGTGCCCGGCTTCCCGAACATGTTCGTGCTGTACGGCCCGAACACCAACGGCGGGGCGGTGTCGATCATCCACCAGCTCGAATCGGGGATCGGCCACGTGATCGCCGCGCTGCGCGAGCTCGACACTCGTCGGGCGGACCGCATCGAGCTGACGCGCGAAGCCAGCGATGCGTTCAACCGTGAGCTGCGGGACGCTCTCGCCGGCACCGTGTGGCACTCGGGCTGCACCAGCTGGTACGTGGACGAGGACGGGAACGACCCGAGCCAGTGGCCGTGGCAGTGGACGGCCTACCGGCGGCGCACGGCAACACTGGCGCCGGGCGCGTACAGATTCAGCGCTAACGAACGCGTACCAGTCGCATCGTGAATTTGAGCGTCGAGACGGCGCTCGTCACGTCGAATGGTTCTCGTAGTCCTTTGGGGGCAGGATGTCCGGGAACCCAAACGCCAGGGGCATCGGGCAGTTGGGCTGGTAGCCCTTGAGGTCCTCGAGCGCGAATGACACCTGGTTGCGGCCGCCCTGGAGGAGCAGCGTGAGGCGGAAGCTCGCCTGACCGCAGTTCGAGTTCGGCTGGGGGCCGCACGCCAGCGCCGCGTCGCCGGTCGGAGCGAACTGGCTCTGGCGGTCGATCGTCGCCTTGGCGGTCATCGTGCTGTCCCCCAGGCCCCGCGTGTTGAAGATGTTCAGCTCGCTGCTGCGCCTTGGGCGCTCGAACTGGAACACGCGCGACTTGACCGACTTGAAGGTGGCCGTCTCGCTGGCGGAGCGCATCATCCGACCGTTTCACGGTCGCGCGCCCCCCCGCAAACGCTCAGTCAGAGTCCAGACCGCTCAGCTTGCGCAGGAGCGCGTGGAGCTGCTTGCGCTCGTCTCGCGTGAGCGGCGCGAACACCTCGCGGCCAACGACGGTGCCCACCTTGCGCCCCTCTCGCAGCGCCTGTTCGCCCGCGTCGGTGAGGTAGATCGCGCGCTTGCGGCGATCGTCCGGATGCGGGCGGCGCTCGGCGAGGCCACGCTCCTCCAGGCCGTCGAGCGTGGCGACCATCGTGCTCGGATCCACGCCGGCGTGCCGTCCGAGCTCCTGCTGGGTGGTCCCGCGGCTGCGCGCGAGCACGTTGAGCACGCCGAACTCACGCGGGTGGAGTCCCGTTCGTTCATGAAGCGCCTGCGCGAAGCGGGCGCGCGAACGGGCTCCGATCCAATTCATCAGAAACCCCGTGTAGCTGCTAAGCGCCTCTGGCGGGCGCTCCTCCCCCAACATCTTGATGAGAATATTACGTTAAGCCAATCGTTTGTGATACAAACCATTTATGGAACGTTTGACTCGCTGGACTCTCGCTCATCGTCGTGTCGTCGTGATCGCCTGGATCGTGGTCACGATCGTCGGCATCGCCACCGTGAACAACGCCGTGAAGGCAATGGACCAGAAGTTCTCGGTCCCCGGCCGGGAAGGCTGGCAGACCAACTCCGAGATCGCCAAGCTCTACGGCCACACGGGCAGCGACACCGCCCCGCTCCTCCCCGTGGTGACCCTGCCCGCCGGCAAGTCGGCCACCGACCCTGCCGTGCGAGCACAGCTGCGCAGCCTCGAGCAGCGGACGCAGACGGCGATCCCCGGTGCCCGAATCGCCGGCTACGGCTCCACCGGCAGCAAGGCGTTCCTGTCGAAGGACGACCGCACCGCGTTCGTGATCGCCTACCCGCCGGCTGATCCGAACTCGACATTCGGCGGCAATCCCGATGCCGAGAAGCACCTGCGGGCCTCGCTCAAGGGCGCGACCGTGGGCGGCGCGCCCGTCCACCTGACAGGCTACGACGCGCTGGCCGCCCAGAGCGGCGGCGGCAACGGGCCGGGAGTTCTCGTGGAGGCGCTCTTCGGCGGCCTCGGCGCGCTGATCGTGCTCGGGTTCGTGTTCGCCTCGTTCCTGGCGCTCGTCCCGCTCCTGATGGCGATCCCCGCGATCATGACCAGCTTCCTGATCGTCTACGGGCTCACCGCCGTCACCGGCATCTCGCCGATCGTGCAGTTCCTGATCGCGCTGATCGGACTCGGTGTGGCGATCGACTACTCGCTGCTCGTGGTGGTGCGCTGGCGCGAGGAGCTCGCACATGGCCATAAGGGAGACGAGGCGATCGTGCGCGCGATGGGCACGGCCGGCCGCGCCGTGGTGTTCAGCGGCACAACCGTGGCGATCGGGCTGCTCGCCCTGATCGTGCTCCCGCTGCCGTTCCTGCGCAGCATGGGCTACGGCGGCATGGTGATCCCGCTCGTGTCCGTGCTCGTGGCGCTCACCCTCCTGCCGGTGGTGCTGCACTCCTGGGGCTCGAAGCTCGACTGGCCGCACCGGCGTACCGACGACAAGGCGTCGCGCAGCTGGACCCGCTGGGCGCAGGGGACGGTGCGCCACCGCTGGGTGGCCGCGCTGGGCGCGCTGGTGGTGCTCGCCGCGCTGGTGGTGGCCGCCACCAAGATCCACCCGGGCATCGCCGACGTGAACACGATCGCCAAGCAGGGCGACGCGAAGGACGGCCTCGTGGCGCTCGAGAAGTCGGGCATCGGCTCCGGCGCGCTGCTCCCGCACGAGATCCTCACCACCACCACCCCGCCGGAAAAGGTGGCGGCGGCTGTGGCGAAGGTCGACGGCATCCACGGCGCGGTGGCGCCCGCAAGCGCCGAATGGCGAAGGTCCGGCACGCAGCTCGTGGATGCCTTCCCCACCCCAGATGGCTCGTCGCAGCAGGGCCGCGACCTCGTGGGCGAGGTGCGCGACGCAGCGCATGCGCAGGGAACCGACGTGAATGTGGGCGGCCAGCAGGCCTCCAACACGGACTTCATCCATGCGGTGTACGGCAACTTCCCGCTGATGATCGGGCTGATCGCGCTGGCGAGCTTCCTGCTGCTCGCGCGCGCCTTCCGCTCGCTGCTCCTGCCGGCCAAGGCCGTGATCCTCAACGTGATCAGCGTCGCGGCCGCCTGGGGCGTGATGACGCTGGTATGGCAGGAGGGCCACGGCTCGCAGGCGATCTGGGGCATCCCGGCCACGGGCGCCATTGACTCGTGGATCCCGCTGATCGTGTTCGCGTTCCTGTTCGGGCTCTCGATGGACTACGAGGTGTTCATCCTCACTCGCGTGCGCGAGGAATACGACAGGAGAGGTGACACGAACGAGGCTGTGGTGCAGGGCATCGGTCGTACCGGACGGCTCGTGACGAGCGCGGCTCTCATCCTGTTCCTCGCGTTCATGTCGCTCGCCTCAGGCCCCGACACCGCGGTGAAGGTGCTGGCCACCGGGCTGGCGGCCGGCATCCTGCTCGACGCGACGCTCATCCGCGCGATTCTCGTGCCGGCCGTGGTGTCGCTGTTCGGGCGCTGGAACTGGGTGCTCCCGCACCGCGCGGCGCGTGTGCTGCGCGTGGAGCCCTCGCCGCGTCCGGCGCGCGAGACGGCCGGATAGCGCCTACACGCCGCGGGTAGCCTGCGGCGGAATGCGCAGGACCGCCGCGCTCATCCCGGTCGCCGGGGCCACCTTCGGCGTCGGTTACGGCCTGGGGCAGGCGGGCCTGCCGTCGTCGTACCTTTTCGCGGCGCTGCTCGTCGGGCTTGCGGTGGCGCTCACCCTGCCCGGCAGGGTGGCCGTGCCGCGGGGCGCGTTCGTCGCGGGACAGGCGGTGACCGGGGTCGCGCTCGGCGCGTTCGTGCGCTCGTCCGCGCTGAAGGCGCTCGCGCACTCGTGGCTGCCGGTCCTGCTCGTGAGCGCCGCCACACTCGGCATCTGCATCGTCGGCGGCGCGCTGCTCGCGCGCTTCACGGCGCTCGACCCGCCCACCGCGCAGCTCGGCTCGGTGGCCGGCGGGGCGTCCGGCATTGTCGCCATGGCGGACGACCTCGGGGCAGACGCGCGCATCGTCGCGTTCATGCAGTACCTGCGCGTGCTGGTGGTGGTGCTGCTCACGCCATTCTTCCTCGCGCTCCTCTTCCCCGGCCACAGCAACGGACACCCAGCCGCCACCCCGCTGATCGGAGAGGCGAGGGACTGGCTGCTCACGCTTGTGATAGCGGTCGGCGGCCTGGCGATCTCAAGGCTCGCGCGGATGACCGCGGGCACTTTGCTGATGCCGATGATCGTCGCCGCCGCGGTGGTGCTCGCGGTGCCCGGCGGCGAGTTCGTGGTGCCGCAGCTCGCCGCTCAGACGGCGTTCGCGCTGATCGGCCTCCAGGTGGGCCTTCGCTTCACAATGGACACGGTGCGGCTGCTCGGGAGCCTGCTCGTGCCGGTGCTGCTGTCGATCGTGGCGCTCCTGCTCGCATGCTTCGGGCTCGGCGTGATCCTCCACTTCACGGCATCGAACGTGTCGATGCTCGACGCATACCTCGCCACCACGCCGGGCGGCCTGTTCGCAGTGCTCGCGGTGGCGTTCGGCGCGGGTGCGAACACCACGTTCATCCTGGCCGTGCAGGGCCTGCGGATCCTCGTGATGGTGCTGCTCGCGCCGCTGGTGGTGCGCCGGCTAACACGGGACCGGCGCACCCCAGCCACTGCGACTGGATCTACGTAAGAGTCTTTGCGGCCTCCACGTCCTGCGTGGTGGACACGTCCTGCTCCTTGATGTAGTCCGGCCGCACCCGGATCGACGGGTAGTCCGCCTTCTCCTCGTTCGCGCGCTCGGCGAGCCCGCTCACGTCCTCGATGCCCACGACCTGACGCGCCAGCTCGGTGAGCGGCCCGTCGGCCTGGTACTCCACGCGCTGCATGGTCAGCAGCTTGATCACCCACAGCGGCGTGCCGTTGAACTTCTCGAACATCGCGTGCCGCGCTCCCCACTCCGACAGGAAGCGCTCGTGGATCATGCGGAAGATCTTCGTGCGGTCCTCCGCGCTCGTGTTGTGCCCGCGGAGCGCCGCGCGCAGCGCACCGCCGAGCTCCGGGTTGTCGAGGTCCGCCTTCGTCGGATACACGACCACGCCGCGTCCGCAGAAGTCGATCAGGATCTCGATCATCTTGTGGACGTTCTCCAGGTAGTACGCCCGGCCGAAGTCCACGAAGATGTTGTTGGGCTTGTAGAGCCCGCCCGGGGACATGAAGCCGGTCTCCTCGGCCGCGATCGTGAACGCGCGGCAGGTCTCGCGGAAGCGGATGAGGTCCGCCACCTGCGAGGCCACGATCGGCGCCTGCGCGGTGCCGAGCGCCTCGGTGATGAGGATGCCGAGCCCGGCGATCATCTCCGCGTTCACCACGTGCCGGATCTGCGTCTCCGCGTGGATCCAGTCGAACAGGCGCTGCGGGTAGAACTTCGCGTGGTCGGGATTCCCGATGTGGAAGACCTTGTCCCACGGGATCAGGACGTCGTCGAAGTACGCCATGCCGTCCAGCTCGTCGCCGCGGCTGGCGAGCGGGCGGTCGAACGAGTCGGCGTCCGGTTGCGCGAGCGACGGCCGCACCACGTGGGTCACGCCCGGGTCGTTCGCCGGCACGAGCGCGAACACGATCTGCTCCTCCACGGCGCCCGGCTTCCAAAGCACGCCCATGAAGATGTTGTTGGCGAACGCCACGCCCGTGCCGATCGCCTTCCAGCCGCGCACCACGATGCCCTCGTCGTTCTTGTCGACCATCCGGAGCATCGGCGTCTCGGCCACGGAGTCGGGATCGGAGCGGTCGCCCTGAACGTCGAGGAACATCGGCGAGGCCGACAGGTCGTTCGACTTCATGAACTCCCACGCGTTCCGGATGTTGTCCGCCAGCGGGCGCCCGTCGTGGCCGCGTGACTCGGACTCCCACGGCTCCGGGTCCTGGTAGAGCGTGTAGAAGACGGGCAGCATGCTCGCCGGCGGGCGCGTGAACATCGCGCCGCGCGCCCAGTGGCGGAAGAGGTAGTCGTGGTACTCGCGCCGCGCCACCAGGTCCTCCTTGTTCCGCGGGAGGAACCAGTGCTTGGCCCAGCGCTCGCCGTTCTCGTCCACGAAGGTGAGCACGTCCTGGTGCTCGGGGTCGTGGTGCATGTCGTAGTACTCAGCGACCGCCTGGGCGTAGCCGCGGGTCTTGGGATGCGTCGTGAGGTCGTCGATCATCTCGCCGCCGCAGAGCACGCGGCGGCCGTCGCGGATCGACTCGAGGTACTGCTCGCCTGTCCTGATCATGTGACTCCCTCTCCTGTCTCTTTCAGATTCCGGTCATGCCGAGCAGCTCGGCCGTGCGGCCAAGTGCGTCGTCTGGCTGATGGATGCCGCCGAAGCCGCTCGCGAAGTAGAGGAGCGGCCGCCTGCCGGTCACGTGCTCGCAGTGGCGGATCGCGCCGATGAAGATCGAGTGGTCGCCGCCGGGCAGGCACTCGTGCACATCGCAGACGAAGCGCGCGATCGCCCGGTCGAGCAGCGGCACTCCGTGCTCGACATCAACCTTGAGGCCGGCGAACTTGTCGTCGGCGGGGGTGGCGAACTTCAGCGCGAGCTTCTCGTCGCCCTCGCCCAGCACGTTCACGCCGAACTGGCGGCTCTGCTCGAGCGCGCGGTGGGTGGGCAGCTTGTTGTTGATGCACACGAGCAGGAGCGGCGGCTCGAGCGACAGCGACGCCACCGCGCTCGCGGTCATGCCCGCGAGCCGCTCGCCGTCGACCGTCGTGATGACGGTGACCCCCGTGGCGAAGCGCCCGATTGCCTGCCTGTACCGAAGCTGAAGCTCGGTCATCCCAAGAAGCTTGGTTTCGTGGCGTTAACCAGGGCGAAACGGTGACTGGTGACCAGTGACTGGTGACTGGTCCTGGTGTTCAATGGGAGTGGACATCGCGATGGAGGGTCAAGTCATTCGCCGGAAGGTCGCCGTGCCTCCGCCACCCCAGCGGCTCGTGCCGCGCGAGCGGATCGACCGGTTGCTGGCTGAGTTGCTCGACTCGCATCCGCTCGTCTGGGTGTGCGCCACCGCGGGCTCCGGCAAGACGACCGCGGTGGCCCAGGCTCTCCGGCTGAGCGAGCGTCCCGTCGCATGGCTCACGCTCGACGACACCGACGCCGCGGCCGGCAGGCTCGTGACGTATCTCGAGGCGGCGCTCGCCACGCAGGTCGAGGCGGCGCGGGGCGTCGCCACTCGCGCGCTGGCGGGCAAGCTGCCGCACACCGAGGCGGCGGGGCTGCTCGCCGAGGCAGTCGGCGACGTGCCGCTCCTGCTCGTGGTGGACGAGGTCGAGCGCATCGCCGAGTCGCGAGAGGCGCTCGCGGTGATCGCGGCGCTCGTCCGGTACGCCCCGCCAAACATGCGCATCGTGCTGATCAGCCGCCGCGAGGTGAGCATTGAGCTCGACTCGAACGCCGCGCTCGGCGGCAGCGTTACCGTGGCCGAGCACGATCTCGCCTTCCGCGCGCCGGAGGCCGCGCAGGCGCTCGCGTTTGCGGGGCGCGCGGACATCGACCCCACGCAAGCGGTCGAGGCCACCGGCGGATGGGTGGCGGGGGTGCTGTTCGAAGCGTGGCGCTCCGGCGAGCACGTGGCAGGCATGGGCGGCGAGGCGGACGCCCTGCACGGCTATCTCTCCTCGCAGATCCTCGACCGGCTGAGCCCGGAGGAACGGGAGTTCCTGATCACCACGTCCGTGCTCGACGACGTGACGGCCGAGCGCGCCGAGGCGCTCGGCGAGGCGAGCGCGGCCGAACGGCTCGTGTCGCTGCGCGCCAAGCACCTGCCGGTCGCCTGGCGCGAGGACGGCCATTCGATGCGCTGCCATGCGCGGCTTCGCGAGTATCTCCTCGAGCGGCTCGAGCGCCGGGGCGGGGACAGCGTCCGCGCGCTCCGCGCCGCGCACGCGGAGCTCCTCGTGAGTGAGGGCCAGCACGAGGACGCTGTCGAGGAGTTCCTGCGAGCACGCATGCCGGAGCGCGCGCTCGCCCCCGCAGAGCGCGCGATCGGGCAGGTCATCGACAGGCTCGACTACGCGGTGGCCGAGCGCTGGCTGGCCGCGCTCGGCGAGCTGCAGGGTGCCGGCGCGAGCACGATCGCGGTGGCGGAGATGATGCTCGCCCTCGGCCGCGAGGACTATGCCCGCTGCGGCCGCGTGGCGGACCGGCTGCACATGGCGTCAGAGCGCCAGCGGCTCGCGCGCGAGTCGCCCCGCGCCGCGGCGATGATGGGCTGGAGCTACTGGCACCTCGGCCGCTGGCGCGACGCTCAAGAAGTCGTGTCCGCCGCGGAGGGCACGCCCGAGATCGAGGCGGTGCGCTTCACGCTCAACCTGGTGGACCACAACCTCGGCGCCGGCCGGCCGATAGAGCCGGTGCTGAGCGGCAGCCCGCTCGACGCTCTGGTGGTGCGCGTGGCGTACGCGCACGGGCGTCTGCGCATGCTGGCCGACGCGGGCGCCTCCGGATGGGCCGCCGCTGTCACCGAGCCGTGGCGCATCGGGCTCCTGCGCGCGAGCGGCCACCCCGAGCAGGCCCTGGAGCTGTACGAGCAGGCGCAGGCCGGAGGCTGGGCGCACGTGTGGCTCCACGCGATGGTCGGTCCGGAGATCCTGATCGACCTCAGGCGCCCGGAGGAGGCGCGCGCCGCCGTGATGCGAGGACGCGAGCTCACCCGCGCGAGCGGCTCCCTCGTGTTCGTGATGCTCAACGAGCTGATCGAGGCGAAGATGGAGATCCGCCTGTGCCGCGATCCCGAGGCGGCGCTGGCGGTGCTCGACCGTCTGGAGGACCGCAAGGCGGCGACCGAGTACCGCTTCATAGCCGAGCAGGCCGACCTGTGGCGCGGCTTCGCGCTGCTCGAGAAGAACGAGGACGAGCGCGCGCGCCTCCACCTCGAGCGGGCAGTCGCCACGATGATCGCGAGCGACCGCCGGCTCGAGCTCCCCACCGCCGCCGCGTACCTGAGCGAGGCGCGCTGGCGCACCGGTGACGAGGACGGTTCAGACGCCGCGGCCGACCTCGCCTACGACGCCGCGCGTTTCCATGGCTCGAACCACTACCTGCTGCTCGCGCTCGCGGACTTCCCGGCGGTGGTGGCCCGCCGGCTCGACGCGGAGCCGCGCGCGGACTCGCCCTGGCACGAGCTGGGCCGGGCGCTGCGCGCACAGGACGTGGCCGTGGAGCTCCCGCTGTCGGTGAGCGTCGAGCTGCTCGAGTTCGGTGAGCCGGCGATCCTGGTTAACGGCATGCCGGCGCCGCGGCCGCGCATCGCGAAGAGCTACGAGCTCCTTTCATACCTCACGAGCCGCGGCACGCAGCAGGTAACTCGGGAGGAGCTTCTTTCCGCGCTGTTCGACGGGCGCGGCGACGACTCCGCCCGCTCCTACCTCCGCCAGGCGCTCCACCAGCTCCGCGAGGTGCTGCCCGACGAGGCGCGGCTCGTGTCGGACGGCTCGCGTGTCGCTCTCGAGGAGTCGCTGAGGGTGACCAGCGAGTCGGTCCGCCTCGAGACGCTTCTCGCCGAGGCCGCGCGGCTTCAGGGGGAGCCCCGCCTGGACGCGACGCTCGTCGCACTCGCGATCGCCGAACGAGGCGAGTTCCTGCCCGGCAGCTCCTCCGCGTGGGTGGAGAGCCGTCGCGAATGGCTTGCCGAGCTCGTGGCCGACGCGCGCCAGGAAGCCGCGGAGCTCGCCTTCGGCGCGGGCAGCTATCGCGAGGCAACCCGCCTCGTGGAGGCGATCCTCGAGCGCGATCCGTTCCGCGAGGGCGCGCATCGCCTGGAGATGCGAATCGCCAACGCGGTCGGCGACGAGGACCGCGTGATCAGCGCCTACCGCCGCTGCGAGCGCGCGCTCGGCGAGCTCGGCATCGCGCCGTCGTCGAGCACCCGCCAGCTGCTGGACACGCTGCGTCGCTGAACCGCCGGCACCCGCCCGGATAAGTTGCCGCACGTGCGAGTGCTGGTGGTGACGAACATGTACCCCACGCCGCGGCGGCCGGCGCTCGGGCCGTTCGTCCGCGACCAGGTGGACGCGCTGCGTGAGCTCGGCGATCTCGAGGTCGAGCTCCACAGCTTCGACCCGCCCGGCGGCATCCGGCCGTACCTCTCGGAGGCGCTCGCCCTGGCGCGCCGCTACCGCGGGTCGAGCTACGACGTCGTGCACTCGCACTACGGCCTCACCGGCTTCTGCGCACTCGCAGTGCGCGGCGCCGGGGCGCGCGCGGTCACGTTCCACGGCGACGACCTCAGGCTGGGCAAGGTCGCGCCGATCTCGCGCCTTGTCGCCCGGCTGAGCGACCTCCCGGCCACGGTGTCGGCGGGGCTCGCGCGCTCGGAGGCGGCAGGGCTGGGCGGCCCGGGCACGCGGCGGCGCGTGGCGGTGCTGCCCTGCGGGATCGACCTCGACCGGCTCAAGCCGATCCCGCGCGCCGAGGCCCGCCGCGAGCTGGGTCTCGACCCGGACCGCCGCTACCTGCTCTTCCCTGCGGATCCGAGCCGTCCCGAGAAGAGGATGGACCGCGCGCGCCAGCTCGCGGGCGACGGCGTCGAGCTCATCCACTACGACAACACTCCGCCCGAGCGCGTGCCGCTTTACATCAACGCGGCGAACGCGGTGGTGGTCACGTCCGAGCGGGAGGGCTTCGGCCTCGCGCCGCTCGAGGCGCTCGCATGCGGCGTGCCGGTGCTCGCCACCGACGTCGGCATCGCGCCGCTCGTGCTCGCGGGCATCGAAGGCACGCTGTGCGCGCCGTTCGAGCCCGAGCGCTGGCGGGGGGCGCTCGCCCCTCATTTGGAGGACGCTGATCCGCGCGTGGAAGGGCGCGCCCGCGCGGCGATGTTCGGCAGCCGCAGGATGGCCGAGCGCGTGGCCTGCGCGTACCGGGATTTAGTGGGCTGAGCCGCTGTTTGCGCGGGTATAGTGGCCCGCCGGGGACATTTCCGTCCGTCCGTTCTGCCATGCGAGCATTCCTCACACACGTGTTCGAGCGCTACAGGGCGAAAGCCGACCGCTCGGCGATCGGCACACCGGTGCCCGCCGGGCTCGACCCGGACGAGCCGCGCGGGCCGACTGCGCGCGAGCGCTCGCTGATGCGCCGGCGGCTGCGGGCGCTCGAGCGGGGCGGCGGCATCGCGGAGCAGGACCCCGAGGCGGAGGCGCTGCGGCGCGCGCTCGCCGAGCGGGAGACGCTGGACGAGCTGCTGTCCTCAGGTGCGGTGGTGCGCTGCCCGAGCTGCGGCGAGCTTGCCGGCCGTAGCGAGCCTCTGTGCGCGAACTGCGGCGGCCGGCTCGCCTCGGAGGAGCCGACGGAGCGGCTCACCCCGCCCGTCCAGAACGGTCACGCGGCGGCGCCCACCACCAAGGCCGTCACAGGCGCCAGTAGCGCCCGATCGCCGACGCCGCCCGCTCGCTGAGCTCGTCGCGCACGACCAGGCGCGGCGGCTCCTCGCCATATGCCAGCGTCTCGAGCGTCGCCACCACGGACGCAGACAGCGCGCCGAGGTCATAGCCGCCCTCCAGCACGGCGCCCACGGGGACGCCGAGCGCGTCCGCCAGCCCGCGCACATGCGCGGTCAGCTCCGCGTACGACTCGGTCTCGAGCAGGCAGCTCGCCAGCGGGTCGGCGCGGTGGGCGTCGAAGCCGGCCGACACGAGCACGAGCTCGGGCTCGAACTCGCGCGCGGCGGGCATCACCACGTGTTGCACGAGCGATAGCCACTCGCGCTCGCCCGAGCCGGGCGGCACGGGCAGGTTGACGGAGAAGCCCTCGCCCTCGCCGCTCCCCACGTCGGACAGCGGGCCGGTGCCCGGATAGAGCGGCGACTGGTGCAGGCTCGCGAACAGCACGGCGCTCGTCTCGTGGAAGATCTCGTTCGTGCCGTTGCCGTGATGCACGTCCCAGTCGAGCACGAATACGCGCGTGAGCCCGTACTGGTCGAGCGCGTGTCGCGCGGCCACCGCGATGTTGTTGAAGAGGCAGAAGCCCATCGCCGCATGTGTCTCGGCGTGATGGCCGGGCGGGCGCAGCCCGGAGAACGCCACGCGCGCCTCGCCGCCGAGGAGCGCGTCCACCATCGCCACCGCGCCGCCGGCGGCGTGAAGGGCGGCGGACCACGAGCCGGGTGAGGTGAGCGTGTCCGGATCGAGCGACACGCCGCGCTCGCAGGCCACCCTCACGTGGTCGACGTGCGACTGCGGGTGCACGCGGAGGATCTGCTCGATCGCGGCCTCGGGCGCGTCGCGGCGCTCATAGCCGAGCCAATCGCGCTCCTCCATCGCGCGCTCGATTGCCGGGATGCGCCCCGGCCCCTCCGGATGCGCACCGGTGTCGTGCCCGAGCGACGACTCGTGGCGGAAGTAAAGAGGCGCTGCGATGCGGATACCGTAATCCGCCACCGTGACCCGCGACGCGACCTCCGAGCCCCGCCGGGCCGACGTGATCGTGGTCGGCGCGGGCGGCGCGGGCCTGTACACGGCACTCGTGGCGGCGCGGGAGGGCGCGCGCGTGGCGCTGATCTCGCGCTCCCCCCTCGCCGAGTCGGCGAGCTACTGGGCGCAGGGCGGCATCGCCGCCGCGCTCGCGGGAGACGACTCTCCGGACCTCCATCTGCAAGACACGCTGGGCGCGGGCCGCGGCGCCTCGAGGGAGTCGGCGGCGCGCGTGCTCTGCGATGAGGCCCCCGCCCGGGTGCGCGATCTGGAGGCCCTCGGGGTGCGCTTCGACGCCGACCGCAGCGGCGCGCTCGCCCTCGGCCTCGAGGGCGGCCACTCGCGCCGCCGCGTGGTGCACGCCGGCGGCAGCGCCACCGGGCGGCGGATCACGCGCGACCTGTCGGCGCTGGCCGCGCAGGACGAGCGTGTGGACGTGCTCGAGCGCACCGCCGCCACCGGTCTGTGGGTTCACGACGGCCGCTGCATCGGGGTGCTCGCCGAGAACGGGGACGGCCACGAGCTCGCGCTTGCGGCACGCGCCACCGTGCTCGCCACGGGCGGCGCGGCGGCACTCTGGCGGCGCACCTCCAATCCGCGCGGAGCCACCGGAGTGGGCATGACGCTGGCGCACGCCGCCGGTGCCGATCTTGCCGACATCGAGTTCATGCAGTTCCACCCCACCGCGCTCGTCCATCCCGAGGACGAGCACGACGGCTTTCTCATCACCGAGGCGGTGCGCGGCGAGGGAGCGACGCTTGTGACCGAGGAGGGCGAGCGCTTCGTGGACGAGCTCGCGCCGCGCGACGAGGTGGCGCTCGCTGTGCAGGCACAGCTCCAGGCGGGTCGCACGGTGCTGCTCGACATGCGCGAGATCGACCTCGCGCGCTTCCCCAACATCGTGTCCGCGCTTGGAGCCGCGGGCATCGACCCGGCGCGCGAGCCGGTCCCCGTGGCCCCGGCGGCGCACTACACGATGGGGGGCGTGGCCACCACTCTCGACGGGGCGTCCTCGCTGCCGGGCCTGTACGCGGTGGGCGAATGCGGCTGCACCGGCCTCCACGGCGCCAACCGGCTCGCCTCGAACTCTCTCGCCGAATGCTTCGTGTTCGGCCACCGCGCCGCGCACGCCGCGCTCGCGGAGCCGGATCCGGGCGCCGTCACGGCCGCCGCCGCCCCGCCCACCCAGGGACCCTCGCCCGTGCCACCGCCCGCGACGCGCGATGCGTTGTGGCACCACGCGGGCCTCCAGCGCACGCGCGAAGGGCTCGAGCAATTGCTGGGCGATCCGTTTCCGCTCGCGCGGCTCATCGCGCGCTCGGCGCTCGAGCGTGAGGAGAGCCGAGGCGCTCACCAACGGGGTGACGCCCCCGTCACCGATCCGGGTCGCGACGGCATGCACCTGACTGTGGACAGCGGTGGCGACGCACGTTGGGCGATTTGGCGCTAAATTCCCGTTCGTAAAGCAATGCAGTGTTGGCAGGGGTGCCTTAACACCGCGTTAATAATGGGTTCGTTTGGGCTGAATGGCCCGGTGGAATACTCGCTTTGGTGTAAGGGTTGGAGACCCAGCACGGCTGCTAACCAAAAGGGGATGGGAGGCCCGCGCCATGTATCAGTTCAGTCGCTCGATCTACCGGGAACTGGCTCCCGAGGTGATCGAGGACGGCAGGGACGCACACGCCAACAGGATCGCGCTGCTCAAGTCCTGTGAGGCGGCGATGGAACGCCTAGCGACCGATCGGCACTACTTCGCGAAGCCGGCTCGCACGTTGTTCCGGGATGTCAGGACGTACTTCCCGATGACGAGCCAGCTGCGCGTATACAGGGTGATCGATCGCTACATGGCGTTGGCAGGGGAATACGTGGATCGGCATATGCAG
Source organism: Thermoleophilaceae bacterium (assembly GCA_025928345.1). Classification (GTDB taxonomy): domain Bacteria; phylum Actinomycetota; class Thermoleophilia; order Solirubrobacterales; family Thermoleophilaceae; genus JAICJR01. The sequence continues at coordinate 58,442 of JAICJR010000001.1, forward strand.
GAGGGCGTCTCGCTCGACGGCAGTCCGCTGTCGTGTCACGCGAGCACGCGCAAGGGCACGCCGTGCCAACGAGTTCCACTGCCCGGCAGTAAGTACTGCCCGTCGCACAAGCATCTCGAGGAGGACATCGCGGCCACGGCCGCTTAGTCCTGGGGTCGCCCGCGAGCCCTCGCAGGGAGGCGAGCGGCGCAGGGCGAGTTCGAGTGGGAGTAGGGGGTAAGGAGTCGGGGGCTCCTTACTCCCTACGCTGCTCTGCATGCTGTTGGGCGTCGACGTCGGCGGCACCTTTACGGATGCCGCGCTTTTAACGAACGCCGGGCTGGTTACGGCGAAGGCACCGTCCACGCCGTCTGATCAGTCCGAGGGCGTTCTCGCCGCGGTGTCTGCCGCTTTGGAGGCGGCCGGCGCTTCAGCGTCAGACGTGTCGCGCTTCGCCCACGGCATGACCGTGGGGACGAACGCGCTGCTCGAGGGGAAGGTGGCGCGCACGGCGCTGCTCGCAACCGAGGGCTTTGTGGATCTCGAGGAGCTCGGCCGCCAGGCCCGCGCGGAGCTCTACCGGCTGTGCGCCGGTCATCCGCCCCCGCTCGTGCCGCCTTCGCTGCGGGTGCCGGTGCCGGAGCGCACGGGGCCGAATGGTGTGATTCGCGCTCTGGACGAGAGCGTGCTTGCCGAGCGCGTCCGTGGACTCGATGTGGAGGCGGCCGGGGTCTGTCTGCTCTGGGGTTTCCGTCACCGGGAGCATGAGCAGGCGGTGGCGCGTCTGCTGGAGCGCGAGCTGCCGGACGTGCACGTGTCCACGTCTCATGAAACGGCGGGCGTGTTCCGGGAGTACGAGCGCTGCGCCACCACGGTGGTGGATGCCGCGCTGTCGCCTCTCCTGCGCCGCTATCTCGAGCGGCTCGCCGAGCGGGCGCGCGAAGCCGGGCTGCCGGAGCCTGAGGTGATGCTGTCGAGCGGCGGGGTGGCGAGCGCAGCCATCGCGGCCCGCCATGGCTCGTGGACGGTGCTGTCAGGCCCGGCGGGCGGCGCCGTGGGTGCCGCGCGGAGCGCCGAGCGCGCCGGCCTGCCGGACGTGGTGTGCCTCGACATGGGCGGCACCTCGTGCGACGTGTCGGTGGCGTTCGGCGGCCGCGCGGGCGAGACGGGCGGCCGCGAGGTGGGCGGACGCGCGCTCGCGCTGCCCATGGTGGACGTGCACACGATCGGAGCGGGCGGTGGCAGCGTGGCCTGGCGCGACGCGGGCGGCGCGCTGCGGGTCGGACCGCGCTCCGCGGGCGCCGATCCCGGGCCGGCCTGCTACGGCCGCGGCGGCGAGGACCCGACGGTGACGGACGCGAACCTGCTGCTCGGCTACCTCGACTCCGACTCGCCGCTCGCGGGTGGAGTGGAGCTGGACCTTGCCGCCGCCGAGCGGGCGGTGGCCGGGCTTGGCGATGCGCTCGGGTTGTCCGCGGCGGAAACCGCGGCCGGGATCGTGCGGGTGGCCGGGTCGGAGATGGCGCGGGCCGTCCGGGTGATGACGGTGGAGCGAGGTATCGACCCGCGTGACCTCGCGCTGCTCGCGTTCGGCGGCGCCGGGCCGCTGCACGCCTGCGCGATCGCGGACGAGCTCGGGATGCGGCAGGTGGTGGTGCCGCGAGCCTCTGGGGTGCTGTCGGCGCTCGGGCTGATCGTGTCCGAGCGCCGGAGGGAGCTGGTGGCGAGCGAGCTGCTCGCCGGTGACGCTCTCACGGGCGAAGCCGCCGCTCGCGCCGTCACGCGCCTCGCCCGCCAGGGTCGTGAGGAGCTCGGCTCGGATGACACCGACGTGCGCGTTCGCTACGACCTTCGCTATTCCGGCCAGGCGTTCGAGATCACCGTGGCCGGCGAGCCGGAGCCGGACGTGGACGAGCTGCGGCGTGAGTTCGACCGCGCGCACGAGCAGCGCTACGGCTACTCGGATCCCGACGCCACGCTCGAGCTCGTGACCGTGCGGGTGGCGGTGGCGCTGCCGGGAGGGGAGCTGGCCGCGGCCGTTGCGGCGGAGGAGCCATCGGCCGCACGCCGTCAGGTGACCTTCGACGGTGAGCAGGTGGAGGCTGATGTGCTGCGCGGACGCATCGGCGACGTGCGCGGTCCCGCCGTATGCGAGCTGCCGGAGGCGACGCTCGTGGTGCCGCCCGGCTGGTCGGGCAGCGCGGACGAGGACGGCACGATCGTCCTGGAGCGCGGCTGATGGATCCGGTCACGCTCCAGGTGATGGTGGGCGCGCTGCGGGCGGCCTGCGACGAGATGGGTGTGGTGCTCGTCCGCTCCGCGCACTCGGCCAACATCAAGGAGCGCCGGGATGCATCCACCGGCCTCTTCGACGCCGACGGCGAGATGGTCATGCAGGCCGAGCACATCCCGGTGCACCTCGGCGCGATGCCGCTGGCGGTGGCCGCGGTGATCGGCGAGGAGCAGCGCCCGGGCGACGCGTGGATCCTCAACGACCCCTACCGCGGCGGCACCCACCTGCCCGACATCACGCTCGTCTCCCCCATCTTCAGCGGCGGCGAGCTGCTGGGCTTCGCGGCGAGCCGCGCCCATCACGCGGACGTCGGCGGCAAGCTGCCGGGCAGCATGCCCGCGGACTCGCGCACGCTCGACGAGGAGGGCGTTGTGATCTCGCCCGCCCGGCTGGTGCGCGAGGGCGAGCTCGACGAGGAGCTTCTGGCGGACATCTGCGGGCGGATGCGGAACGCCGATCAGCGGCGGGCCGACCTGCGCGCGCAACTCGCCGCTGGGCGCACCGGGGCGGCTCGCGTGGAGGAGCTGGTGGAGCGCTACGGCCTCGAGACCGTGCGCGAGGCGATGGGCGAGACGCTCGACTACGCGGAGCGCCGCACGCGCGCCCGCATCGCCGAGCTCGAGGACGGCGTGCGCGAGGCGCGCGATGTGCTCGAGGCGGCGGAGGGTGACCTCGAGCTGTGCCTGCGCGCGGAGGTGCGCGGCGACGAGCTGCTGCTCGACTACACGAGCTCTGCCCCGCAGCACGACGGCAACCTCAACTGCCCGCTGGCGGTGACGCTGTCGGCCTCTTATTTCGCCGTCCGGGTCCTCACCGATCCCGACGTGCCGGCATGCGCCGGCGCCTACCGCCCGGTGAAGGTCGTCGCGCCAGAGGGCTCGCTTCTCAACGCGCAGCCGCCGCACGCCGTGGTGGCGGGCAACGTGGAGACCTCGTCGCGCGTGGCGGACCTCGTGCTCGCCGCCTTCGGGCGTGCGCTCGGCCAGGGGACGATGAACAACCTCACGCTCGGCAACGACCGCTTCACCTACTACGAGACGCTTGGCGGCGGCCAGGGCGCATGCCCCGACGCGGACGGTCCGAGCGCGGTGCACGTGGCAATGAGCAACACGCTCAACACGCCGATCGAGGCGCTCGAGCTCGAATTCCCGCTGCGCGCGGTGGAGTACGCGGTGCGGCGGGGGTCGGGCGGTGACGGCGCGCACCGCGGCGGGGACGGTGTCGTGCGCGAGCTCGAGGCGCTCGACGAGATGAGCTTCTCGCTGATCACAGAGCGCCGGAGACACGCGCCGCGTGGGGCTGACGGCGGCGGCTCGGGCGAGCGCGGGCGCAACCTCCTGAACGGCGAGGAGCTCGAGCCGAAGGCCTCCGGCAACCTGCAACCGGGCGACCGCCTCCGCATCGAGACACCCGGCGGAGGTGGACACGGGCAGCCGTCCGGGTAGATACGCGCTGGTGGGGAAGGCGCCGCTCAGAAGAGCCACGCTCGCGGCGATGCTCGTCGCGGGCGTGCTGCCCGCCGCCGCGGCGGCGCAGACGAGCGACCTCGTGAAGCCGCGATCGTCGGTGGAGATCGTGCTCGACTCGTCGAAGGCGATGGGCCGAACGCGGTTGGCCGCGGCGCGCAGCGCCATCGTGCAGGCGGTGCACGGACTCCCCAAGGGCACTCCGGTCGGGCTGCGGTTGTATGGCGGTCGGTCGGGCTGCTCGGACAGCAGGACGGTGGCGCCCGTGACGGCGGCGGACTCGGCGACCATGCGGTCGGCGCTGGCAAGCGTCAAGCCTGCCGGGGACGCACCTGTGTCGCTCGCGCTCGCGCGCGCCGCGAAGGACCTGCCGCCGTCTGGGGAGCGCACCATCGTGCTCGTGGCCGGCGGCGCGGACAGCTGTGCGCCGCCTCCCCCGTGCCAGACGGTCACGCTCGGCAGCGCCGCGCCACCGGTGCCCGTGGATGCGATCGGTCTCGAGGTGAACGCGGCAGGGCGCCGCGGGCTGCAGTGCGCGGCCCGCGCTAGCGGAGGCGTGTACCGCGACGCCGCCTCGCCGGCCGCGCTCGGCCCGGAGCTGCAGGCGGCGCTTGCACGTGCGACGCGCGACCGGCGCCCGCTCGGCAAGCCGATCGCCGGAGGCCTCGAGGAATCGCAGGGAACGCCCGTGGCGCCGGGCGAATACGTCGACACCATCGCGCCGGACACCGAGCGCTGGTACCACGTCTCCGTTCCGCAGGGTCAGGTTCTCTCTGCGGCGGCGACGCTGGTCGCGCCGCCGGCCGGTGACCTGAGCGCGCCCGGCTCCTCGCTCACCCTCGACGCCTTCGGGGCCGGCGCGCACGCGGGCACCCTCGCCGGCAACAACGCCACGGCCACCGCCAGCAACCTCTTCGCCTTCGACCCCAGCCGCACCATCACCGTCAGCGTCTTGGCGCAGCCATCCCAGACAGGCGACAGCGTGCGGGTGGCGCTTCACGATTCCACCGACCAGCAACTGGCCAAGGCACTCGCCGGCCGTTCGCTGCCGGTGGAGCTTTTGTTCCGGCTGACCCCCGCCGCGACCGCCCGACTCACGTCGCCGCCCGCGGCAAGCACGCAGGCGAACTCTCACGATGCGAGCTGGGGCGCCGCCATCGCAGGGCTCTTGGCATGCGCCGTGATCGCGTTCGCCGCCGTCGGTTTCAGCCGCCGCCGGGTGAAGAGCGAGGACGCGGCATGAGACGGCTCGCGCTCGCCGCACTTGTCGTCGCGCTCCTCCTCCCAGCGGCCGCAACCGCCGCCCCGCCGGTCGTCGGCGGCACGAGCTTCAACGACGCCGCACTGCTCACGCCAGGCACATTCGCCGACGCGCTCGACACGGGAAGCACCGTCTTCTACAAGGTCGACCTCGCGCGAGGTCAGCGGCTCGACGCAAGCGCCTCACTCGATGTGAGCGGGCTCGACGCCTCGCTCACCGGCACCTCCAGCCTGATGCTCAGGCTCTACGGCCCGCTGCGCGGGCAGGACGCCGAGGCGCAGACGCTCGGCCCCGGCGACTCCGCCACGCACCTCAAGACCACCAGCGCGCAGATCGGCCCGGTGAAGGACCCGGGCACCTACTACGTCTCCGCCGGCGTGAACGATTTCCTGCCCCAGGGCAGCGCGAAGGCGCAGCTCCCGCTCGCGCTGTCGATCGGGGTCGGCACCGGCAAGGCGGCGCCGAAGCGCAGCGTGCGCCTGGCCTCCGCCGGCGCCGGCACGAGCTGGGCCGTCCTCGTCGGCCTGTGTGCCGCGGGCGTCGTGCTCGGGGCCGCGGGCGGGCTTCTCTTCCGCCGCCGGTAGGCTGCCGGGCCATGAGCCAGATCGAGCGCGTGGCATTCCTCGGCATGGGGATCATGGGCTCCCGCATGGCGGCCAACGTGGCGCTGGGCGAGTTCGAGGTGCGGGTGTGGAACCGAACGCGCGAGCGCGCCGAGCGCGTGGCCGAAGCCACCGGCGCCGGCCTCGCCGACACGCCGGCCGACGCCGCCCGCGGCGCCGACGCCGTGATCACGATGGTCGTGGACTCGCCCGAGGTGGAGGCCGTGCTGTTCGGCCCCGACGGCGCGGCAGCCGCGCTCGACGAGGGGGCGCTCGTGATCGACATGTCGACCATCGCCCCGAAGGCCGTAGCCTCGATCGGCGAGCGGCTCGCCGAGAACGGCATCGGCTTCATCGACGCCCCGGTGAGCGGCTCGAGCCCTAAGGCCGAAGACGGCACGCTCACGATCATGGTGGGCGCCTCACCCGAGGACTACGAGCGCGCGCTGCCGCTGCTCGAGTCGATGGGCGAGCTGATCGTGCACTGCGGCCCGAGCGGCCACGGCCAGATGGTCAAGCTGCTCAACAACACGCTCGCCGCCACGAACGCGGCGGTGCTCGGGGAGGCCATCGCGGTGGCCCGGAAGGCGAACCTCGACCTCGACGCGCTCCTGCGCGTGGTGGGCGCCAGCTCGGGCAACTCCACGATGCTCCAGCTCAAGGCCAAACCCATGATCGAGCACGATTTCGAGCCCCTCTTCAAGCTCGATCACATGCTCAAAGACGTCCACCACACCCTGAATGCGGCCCACGAGCTGGGCGCAAAAACACCGGTCGCAGAGGCCGCAAAAGCGCTCTACGAAGCGGCATCCAGCATGGGCAAGGGCGACGACGACTTCGCGGCCGTGATCGAGGCCGTGGAGCCACAGTGACGGAAGTCACGGACGTCACTTACTTGAAATCCAGGACCGGTTACGTAGAATGGCGCCTCCCGCGCTGATCCGCCGATCAGTTCGTACCGAGGCGCGGGCCGGAGGTTTCTCTCTTCTATGCCAATCGCGTTCAAAGA
>JAICJR010000300.1 GCA_025928345.1 Thermoleophilaceae bacterium
AACGCGTACTCGTTGAAGTACGGCTTCGCGTTCGTGCCGATCTCGTAGTACGGGTTGTTCAGCGGGCGCAGGCCCGGAGCGATCTGTGCGTACAGCGCCTTGATCAGCGAGGTGCGGTTGATCGCGAGGGTGAGCGCCTGCCGGAACCAGAGCTGCTTGAGGAGCGGCATGCCCGTCCCGCCCTGGTTCAGGTCGAGGTGCTCCTGCGTGAAGCCCGGCAGCGAGCTGTACTTGAGACCGGACTGGTTGACGAGCTGCGCGAGCGCCGTCTGCGGGGACGGGTTGATCGCGTCGACCTCGCCGCCGCGCATGGCCTGGATCTCCGAGTTGGTGTCGGTGATCAGCTTGAAGTCGACTTCCTTCAACGCCGGCTTCTTGCCGTACCAGGTGGGGTTCGGCTTCAGGGTCAGGCCCTGGCCCTTCGTGTAGTTGGAGAGATAGAAGGGGCCGTCGGAGACGGGCTTGCCGTCGTTACCGCAGACGCAGTCCGACCACATCGTGTTCCAGTCGAGACCGGCCACGGCCGCCGACGGATAGATGAGCCCGAAGAGGTCCTGGTAGTCCGCGAACGGCTTCTTCCACTTGAACGTGACCTGCTTGAGGCCCTTGTGGGTGAAGCCGGTGATCTGGTCGTACCCGGTCGTGGACGCCGGCGTGTGCTTCGGGTCGATGATCGCCTTCCACGTGTAGACGTAGTCCTTGTACGTGACCGGCGCCTTCTTGTGCCCGATCCAGTTCCAGTACGCGTCGGGGCGGATGTTGATCGTCAGCGACGTCTTCGTGGCGGTCACCTTCGTCGCGAGGTCGAGGTGGTAGTTGCCCTTGTCGTCGATGATGTAGTTCCCGCGCAGGACGGGCGTGTTCCCGGTCAGAGCCGCCCAGTAGGCGTTCTGCGACTCCTCGCCGGTGTTGAAGCCCGAGACGTCCTGCTCCATCCCGAACACGAGGACGCTCTTGGCCTTGCGGGCCTCGGTCGTCCGCGGCACGTTTGCCCAGGCCTGCGCAAAGGGCGCAGCCGCAAGCTTGGCCGAGCTGGACGACGTCGTCGTCGCGCTCGCGGTGGCTCCCACGGCGAGCAGCGCGACCGCCACCCCCGCGACAAGCCATAGCCGTCTGTGCATCGATTCCCTCCGTTTGATGTGCGCCGGGAGACTTCGTCCCTACGGCGGCGCCTGCTCAGCTCCCACGCCCGGGGGCGTTCCGTGTACGTGTAGGACGACGGCGCGAAAGCTTAGTTAGCAGCGCGTAAACCCGCCAGGGGCCGCTACACGTGGATGATGCGGCCGCCCTGGTTCTGCTGGCCGCGGAGCAGCGCGAGCAGAGCCGGGTCGACGGGCGAGCGGGAGGGCTCCGAGGTGGCGCCGGTGGCCGTGCGGGTCGCCGGCTGGTGGCCGAGCGTCCGGCCGAGCAGGAACGAGGGCGCGGCGGCGGCCACGATCACGGCCGCGGCGGCGGCGATCCCGCCGGCGACGCCCAGGCGCCGGCGCGGACGGGCCGGCTCGGCCCAGATCCGGACGGCCGGCTGCTCGAGCGGCGCCTCCCGCAGGAGGAGGGCCGTGGGGCCGGCCTCGGCGGCGAAGTCGCGGCAGTCGGCGCAGGTGCGCAGATGCCCCTCGAGGCGGACGGCCTCGAGCTCCGTGAGCTCGCCGTCCAGGCGCGCCGAGACGGCCTCGCGGGCCTCCGTGCAGTCACCGGGTGGAACGAGCCTCAACATCGCTATGGAATCAGACGTAACCCTTCCCGTTTCGTTAGCGGGCAACCGGGCTGTGCCGGGCGACGATCGCGGCGGCATCGACCCCTGCCGGGAGTGTGCCGTACGCGAGCCCGGCTGCGTCGACCCGCGCGGCGCGGAAGGCGTCGGCCACCGGGGCCGGC
>JAICJR010000027.1 GCA_025928345.1 Thermoleophilaceae bacterium
CGTGAAACGACCGCCATTCTCGGCGCCGTCCCGGGAGCCCAGGAACTGGACAGAGTCGGCAATGATATCGATGGACTGCCGCTTGTTCCCGGACTTGTCCTCCCACTCGCGCCATTCGAGGCGTCCGTCGATGGCCACAGGGCGCCCCTTGGACAGGTAATTGGCGCAGTTTTCGCCCTGCGCGCCCCATACGGTGACGTCGAAGTAGTTCGGCTTGTCCTCCCACTCGCCGGCCGCGCTGCGGCGGCGCGTATTGCAGGCGATCCGGAGGCTGCAGACGGCGGTGCCGCCGGAGGTGTTGCGCAGCTCGGGGTCGCGCGTGAGGTTGCCCGTGAGGACGACCCGGTTGATATTGGTGGCTGCCATGAAAACTGCTCCTTCTCGAAAGCGAACGGCTCGGGGAAAATCTGGTGTGGCCGAGACTACAACCGGTGTCGGCGGGGTTGGGCGCCGAATCGCAAGAAGTTCCACCGATTTAGCGGGCTGTTTACGAACGCGTTGCATAACAGCCACGTGCGTTACGCCTGCTTGCGCGGTTGGCCTGCGCGGACACAGCCGTTAGGTTCGCGCGAATGGCTCGTCCCCGTGATCTGCGACGGTTCGGGCCGGGACCTATTTCCTGGGCTTTCGCCGCAAGGAGGAGTGTTGGGGAAGCGGCTTCCCGTTCGACCTTCCGGCCATCGCGGCCGCACACGAGCTGCGGCCGGACTGGCCTGTGACGCTGTTCGCCGGCGACAACGGGGCGGGCAAGTCGACGCTGATTGAGGCGATCGCCGAGTCGATGGGCTTTGCGCCCGAGGGCGGCGAGCTGGACCGCGCGGGAGAGCTTCCGGCAAAGCCGCGGCCGGTGCTCGGCGGTGCGTTTGAGCCGGTGCTGACCGATACGAAGCCTCGTAACGAACGGCTACTTCCTGCGTGCGGAGAGCTTCTTCAACATCGCCCGGTTCATCGATGGCGGCAGCACCTTCGCACCGGACCTGTCGCTCTACGGCGACGTGCCGCTCCACGCGCAGTCGCACGGCCAGTCTTTCCTGGCGCTCGCGTCGAACCGCTTTCGCGGCGAGGGGCTCTACCTGCTCGACGAGCCCGAGGCGGCGCTGTCGGTGAGCGGGGAGCTGGCTCTGCTCGCCGTGGTTGCACACGCCGCGCAAGTAGGCGCTCAGTTCATCATCGCCACCCACTCGCCGGTTCTGCTCGCCTGTCCCGACGCAGTCATATTCGAATGCGACGAGGCCGGGGTGACTCCGCGCGGCTACGAGGACGTCGATGCCGTCCGGCTGACCCGCACGTTTCTGGAAGCGCCGGAGCGTTTCCTGCGCGCAGCGCTCGACGAGACGGAGCTCTAGGAGGTTCCCGCGGTTGCCGAAGCCCGCTCTTCCGTAGCGGAAGAGCGCAGCCCGAACGCCTCCGCGATCAGCTCATATGAGCGGCGGCGGGCGGCGTGGTCGTGCGTGATCGTCACGACCATTACCTCTTCTGCGCCGTAGTCGCGCGCGACTGACTCGATGCCTTCGCGCACCTTGTCCGGGTCGCCGATGATGGCGCGGCGGTCGCGGCCGGGCTCCGAAGAAGACGGCGAGGCGCCCTGCTGCTCGAGCCAGCGCAGCGCCTTCTCCACCGGCGGCACCGGGATCAGCTTGCCCTGCCGGAGCAGGCGGAAGCTCATGCGCGCGCTCGCGGCGAGCCGCTGCGCCTCCTCGGTGGTCTCCGCGCAGATCGCCCATACGGCAACGGACAGCACGGGAGTGGGCATCTCCTCGCTCTCGGCGAACTGCTGGCGGTACAGAGCAGCGATCTCGGCGCCGGCGGGATTGATGAAGTCGGCGAACGAGTAGCGCAGGCCGAGCTGCCCCGCCCACACCGCGCTCTGCGGCGAGGAGCCGAGCAGCCACGGCTCGGGCCGCTCCGGCAGGCCGGGCAACGTGCTCGCCAGTCGCGCGAACGGATGGTCCGCCGGCAAGGACTTGTTCAGGTACCCGAGCAGCTCCGACAGCTGCTGGGGGAAATCATCAGGCGAGGCCTCGCGGCGATCACGCTGCAGGGCGAACATCGTCAGCCCGTCGGTGCCGGGCGCACGCCCGAGCCCAAGGTCAATGCGCCCCGGATACAAGCCGCTGAGCGCGCTGAACGTCTCCGCCACCTTGAACGGGCTGTAGTGCGGCAGCATGATCCCGCCGCTCCCCACGCGAATGCGCGACGTGGCCGCGGCCACCGGCCCGATCAGCACCTCGGGCGCCGCGCTCGCGAGCCCCGGCGTGCCGTGGTGCTCGGCCACCCAGTAGCGGACATAGCCGAGCGAATCCGCCAGCTGCGCGAGGTCGAGGGTGTTGTGAAGGGCGTCGGCACCGGTCGAGCCCTCCGGGATGGGCGACTGGTCGAGGACGCTGAGCCGCGGTGTGAAGTTCATGAGCCGGCCGACTCCGCCACCGGCATGTCGCTCGCGCCGCGCCGCGGCGGGCGCCGCATCGGGATCAGCAGTGCGCTGGCCACCGCACCCACGGCCGCGAGGATCCCGCCGAGCATGAACGCTCGCTGGAACCCGCTCGTGAGGGCGCTGTGCACCGAAGCGTGGTGCAGAAGGCTCGAGGTCCGGGTGGTGGCGAGCGTGGCGAGTATCGCCAGGCCGAGCGAACCCCCGATCTGGCGCGCGGTGTTGATCAGGCCGGACGCGAGCCCCACCTCGCCGTGCTGCACCCCGGCCATCGCGGCGACCGTGACCGACACGAACGTGATCCCGATACCCGCCCCGGCGAACACGAGCGGAACGAGCACCTCCGTGGCATAGCTGCCATTCACGGAGATCTGGCCGAGCCAGAACAGGCCGACCGCGATCAGCACCATCCCCACGACGAGCAGGCGCCCCGGCCCGATCGTCTGGATCCGCTTCCCGGCCACCTGCGCGCACCCGGCGAGCGCCACCGTTGCAGGCAGGAACGCCACGCCCGTCTCGATCGGGGTGAAGCCGCGCACCTCCTGGAGGTAGAGCGAGACGAAGTACCACATGCCGAAAGCCGAAGCGCCCAGCAGCATCACGACGACGTTCGCGGCGTTCAGCTGACGAGAGCGAAACACCCCGAGCGGCATCAGCGGCTGCTTCGCGAAGCGGCCCTCGATGAGCACGAACAGCGCGAGCAGGGCGACCGCGATCGCGAGCGTGACGATCGTTCGAGCCGAGCCCCAGCCGTACTGCTCAGTCTTGACGATGCCGAAGGTGAGGACGATCAACCCAGCCGTGCCGGTGATCGCGCCCGCGAGGTCGAAGTCGCGACGCGCCGGAGAGGCGGGTCGCTCAGCAGTGATGAAACGGAGCGCACCGAACGCCGTGGCCGCCCCGATCGGCACGTTGATGAAGAGGATCCAGCGCCAGCTGAGCGCCTGAGTGAGCAGACCTCCGAGCAGGCCTCCCGTGGCGCCGCCGACCGCACCCATTGCGCCCCAGGCGCCGAGCGCCTTGTTTCGCTCGCTGCCCTCGGTGAATGTGCTGGTGAGAATCGACAGCGTGGCGGGCGCGACCACCGCCCCGCCGAGCCCCTGAATCCCGCGCGCGATCACCAGCATCATCTGGCTCTGCGCGAGACCGCCGACCAGCGAGGCGAGGGCGAACAGCCCCATGCCGAAGTTGAAGACGTTGCGGCGCACGAGCAGGTCGCACGCGCGTCCGCCGAGGAGCAGGAAACCGGCGAAGGTGAGCGTGTACGCGTTCACCACCCACTGCAGGTCGGCGTTCGAGAAGTGCAGGCCGGTGCGGATCGAGGGCAGCGCGACGTTCACAACGGACACGTCCAGGATCACCATGAACTGCCCAATGCAGCAGAGCACGAGGATCCAGAGCTTGCGGCGTTCGGTCATGACAACAAAACGACCCTTGCCGGGAGCTCGGTGAGGCGGGCCGCTTACACGAGGTTAGTTGAGGCGGGCGCTAGTCGACGTCTTCGTCGTCCACACGCGGCGCGTCGGCCACGGAGCGCGGGGCGACGGTGGCCGTCTCCTCCGGCTCGGGCGCGATCTCGCGCGGGCGGCCGGCCTGCCGCGGCGTGGGCGGCGGCGGCGAGCCCGGCTTGAGCCGGATGATCCGGAAGCGCAGCACGCCGTCCGTGATCTTGAGCGTGTGGTCGAGCTGCTCGAGAAGCTCGTGGTTGTCGTCGGGCGTCTCGAACTGGTAGAGCCGGTACTCCGCGTCGGCGCGGTGGTCGATCTCGTAGGCGATCCGGCGCATGCCCCATTCGTGGGCGCCCACCAGCGTGCCGCTGCGCTCGATGGCGCCCTGCACGTTCTGGGCGATCTCCGCACGACGGTCGTCCGGCGCGTTGGGATCGAGCAACAGCATCAGGTCGTAAAGCCTCATAAGGGGGCGGACCTTAGCAGTGGGGGCGAGGAATCCGGCCTCGTCGCCTTAGTGAGACATGACAAACCGGCGAGCAGACGCGACGCCCGGGTTGGTTCACCGGGTGCGATGGGGAAATGTAGGACGGCTGGTTGCGCTGCTCGCCGGGATTGTCATGTTGGCCACAGGGCCACATGGGTGTGGGGAGGAGGGAGGCCGGAGGCCGGAGGTCGGAGGGCTTGGCTCCGAGCCGCCCGCTCTGCCGAAGACGCTCAAGGCTCCGGCGGTCCCCCAGCCGTCATTGCCCGTCGTTCGTAAAGAGCAGCAAGTACGGAGACCCCATCCGAAGCATCGGATTCATAGGCCAAAGCAGCGCGTCGTGCGAAGCGCACCTCCGACCTCCGGCCTCCGGCCTCCGACCACGCCGCCCCCCGCGGCGCGCGTGACGCCTCCGGCGCCCGCGGCCACTGGCGAATTCGGGCCCTAGTCCAGTTCTAGAGCCCCGGCGTCATCGGGCACCAGGACTCTGTTTTCGAGCAGGTCCGCATCGCGCAAAGCCCGCCTGAGATCGGCGCGCGTGACGACGCAGTGGTTGATGGCATCCATGTGCACCGCCACCACCACCGTCTCGTCAGGCGTGACCTCGGTCACGGCGACCACATCGTCCGGGGTCATCGTGATCGGGTCGCCCTCGTTGAAGCGGGCGCCGCCGGCGTTAACCACCACCACGCCGGGCGAATGCTGCGCCAGTGCGTTCCTCACCTCGTCGCACCAGATCGTGTCGCCGGCTATGTAGAGCTTCGGCTCGCCCGAAGCGCTGAGCACGAAGCCGGAGACGGGCGCCATGGCCTTCGCGATCTCGCCAGTTCCGTGCTGTCCGCACGTGCGGCTGACGCTGATGCCGAGCAGGTCGATCGTGTCGTCAACCGGCCGCACGTCCGTGAACTCCATCCCGCGCAGCCGTTCGGCGTCCTCGGGCTGGCAGGCGAGCGGAAGTGAGCGCGGCAGGCCCGCCTGCGCCGTCGGGTCGAAATGGTCCGCGTGCATGTGCGTGACGAGCACGGCGTCCACGTTGGCCACGAGCTCCGGTGCGGGGACCGGCAGCGGCACGAGCGGGTTGGGCCGCTGGTTCGGCGAGTTCTCGATCGGCGGCGCGGAGCCCTGCTCGCCCAGCATCGGGTCCACGAGCAGCCGCTTCCCCCCGTACTCGAGCACGAGCGTCGCGTGCCTGATGAGGGTGAGGATCACCGCTGCGCGAAGCGGCCGGTGGGAGCGTTGCTCGGCGGTGCCTCGCCGCGGCGCTTGGCCTCGATGTCCGCGAGCTGGTCGTCCACCCAGTCGCCCGGGTTGCGGGACGTGACGATGCGCTTGAGCCCGTCGGCCCGCCAGGCGCGCTCCTCCTGGGACATCGTCAGAGCGCGGTAGATCGCGTCCGCCTGTTCCTGAACGTCGAACGGGTTCACGGACAGCGCGAACTCTGCGAGCTCCTCGTGCGCGCCCGTGTTCTCGGACAGGAGCGACACGCCGGCGCGCTCGTTCACGAGCGGCCCCTCCTTCGCCACGAGGTTCATGCCGTCGAACATCGCGTTCACGATCAGGAGGTCGTAGTGCTTGTAGGACGCCACGGCCTCGTCGAGGTTCTCGCGCAGCTTGAGGTCGATCGGCATCCAGTCGGTGGTGCCGTGCCGGTGGTTCACAACAGCCACGAGCGCCTCGATCTTCTCGAGGTACTCCGCGTACTCCGGCACGTCCTGGCGCGAGGGCATGAGCTGCGCGATGAACGTGACGTTCTCGCGGAACTCTGGGTGCTGGCTGAGGAACATGTCGAAGGCGGTGAAGCCGCGCAGCACGTTCTTGGAGAGGTCCGCGCGGTCCACGCGCAGGATCAGGTGCTCGCGCCGGCGGCGCAGAAGCTCCTCCTCGTATTCCTTCACCTGGAGGCGCGCGGCGGTGCGGGTGAAGCTCTCGGCGGAGATCGGCAGCGGGTACGCGCGCACCCACACGTCGCGCCCCTCGAAGTTGACCACGCCGGCCTCCTCGTCAACGTCCATGTCGAACAGCTCGCGGCAGCAGAGCAGGAAGTTGCGTTTGTACGCGCGCGTGTGGAAGCCGACGATGTCGTTGGAGAGCACGCCCTCGTAGATCTCCTCGCGGATGTCGCGCGGGAGGACGCGCCAGGCGTCCGGCTGCGTCCACGGGATGTGCACGAAGTGGTGGAGGAACACGTCCGGGTTGGAGCGGCGGATCGTGCGCGGCGCGGTGTAGAGGTGGTAGTCGTGCAGCATCACCACGGCGTCCTCGCCCTCGATCTCCTCGAGCACCGCCGCGGCGAGGTCATCGTTCACGGCGCGGTAGCCGCGCTCGAACGCCTCCACCTCGTTTTGGCGGATGTCCGGCGCGTTCGAGAGGTCCCAGAGGTAGTGCTGGATGAACCACAGGAGCGGGTTCGCCACCACGTTGTAGAAGCGGTCGTACGCCTCGGGATCGCTCTCCACGAGGCGCACGCGGTAGGACACGTCGTCCACCTCGCAGTCGAACGCGCGTCCGCCGTGCTCGCGGCTCTTCTCCGCGTCCTCCTCGGTCATGGCGGACGCGACCCACAGCGCGTCGCGGTGATTCACGAGCCCCGTGAGGGCGGTGACGAGGCCGCCGCCCCCGCGCGTGACCCGCACCTGGCCCTCGTCGTCTCGGTCGAACGTCGCGGGTCCGCGGTTCGAGACGAGTACGAGTCGGGCGTCTTGCGTCATGTTGAGTCAGAGAAGATGCGCAGCCAGTCCCTTAGAAGCCTAGGGGTCAGGAAGTGCCGGCGCACGTGCTCCTTACCCGCCCGCGCGAGCTTCTTACCCAGCTCCGGCTCCCTCAGGATCTCGAGCGAGCGCTCCGCGCACTGGTCGGGCGAGGAGACGAGGAAGCCCGTCTCGCCGTCCTTCACCTGCAGGGGGATGCCTCCCACGTCGCCGCCGATGAAGGGCCGCGCCTTCCACAGCGCCTCGGACACGGTCAGGCCGAAGCCCTCGCGCGTGGACTTCTGAATCACGACGTCCGCCTGCGACTGGAACGCGTTCACCTCGATTGCGCCCACGTTGTTCAGGTTGTTGAGGATCTTGATGTCGGGGTCGCCCTGCGCGTACTCGAGCGTGGAGTTGAAGAACTCCCAGCCCTCGGGGTCGTCTGTGGCCATCGACCCCACGAGCGCGAGCTGCACTTCCGGGATCTGCTCGGTGACCTGGCGGTAGGCGTCGATCACGCCGATCGGGTCCTTCCACGGGTCGAAGCGCGACACCTGGCAGATCAGCGGCCGGTCCACGTCCACGCCGAACTGGTCGCACACGAAGGCTGCGTCCTCAGGCGAAAGCGCCATGTTCTTCGGCGACAGCGGGTCGATCGCCGGCGGGCAGATGTGGATCTTCTGCTCGCTCGCTCCGTTCAGCGCAGAGGGGACGTAGTCCTGGAGGTGGAAGACCGAGTCGTCGTAGCCTCGCACCAGAGGCACCACGTGCTCGATCGTGTCCGGGTTGGGCGTGGAGAGGTCGATGTGGCAGCGCCACACCCACTTGCGCGCCTTCTCCGGCACGTGCTGGTGCACTGCGGCCGGCTGCGGGTCGTGGACGATGATCACGTCCCAGCCGTCCGACAGCTCGAGCGCGTTGATGCGGTTGTAGCGCTCGTAGATCACCCACTCGTCGTCAGAGATCGTCTGATCGGATCCCTGAAGCGAGTTGTGCATCAGCTTGGTGACGTTGTAGAACTCCTCGCGGCCGATCATGATCTGCCAGTCGGCCTCGATCCCGACGTCTCGCATCAGCGGAATGAGCGTGTAGAGAATCTCCGACACGCCGCCGCCGAATGCGGTGGCCGAGAGGTGAAGCACCTTCAGTCCCTGAAGGGCTTCGGCCAGCTCGCGGATCTCCTCCACGAGCGGGCGTCCAACCAGGTGCGTGTAATCCGCCAGGCTCTTGTGGCCTACGGCCACGGGCTGCAGCAAACCGTCACTCCTTGTTTAGGTCGCGGTCGATCTACGGACGTCTCTCAGGTCCCCCGCAAGACCGGGAGCCTACTGTTCGTCCCGTTTGAGGTACTTCACGAGCCGGACCCGATCGGGCCCGAAGTCGCACTCGTCGACTGTCGCCCGGATGATGGCCTGGCCGAGCTCCTGCTCCTCGGCGGAGACCACGGCGCTGTGCGGGCCGCCGATCTCGAGAGCCAGGTGCTCGTCCTCGAGCTCGAAGCCGCAGGTGAGCTGCTCCTCGGAGTGCTCTCCGACGAAGGCGGTGGCGGCCTCGGTCACGGCGAGCTTGAGGTCCGCCACGTCCTCCGGCTCGAGCGATGTGAGACGGCACACGGCCGAGAGCGCGAGCCGGGTGAGGACTATGTATTCGGGCTTCGCGGGCACCTTCAGGCGCACGCTCCGGGTGCTGCTCTCGACCTTGGTCATCGGCTCTCCGTTTCCTGTGCGCCCGCAAGGCTAAACGCAACTCGCTCCATACCGGCGTCAAGTTCCTCGATCAGACGCGCGTGAAGGCGCGGGCTCGCGCTCGCCACGACCGACATCTGGTGCTCCGGGCCCGACCCGAGCAGCGGCCGGTCGGCCAGCGAGCGGCCGGCCGCGTCGGTGACGATTGCGCCGGCCTCCTCCAGGCAGAGGGTGGCCGCCGCGATGTCGTACGGGGTGTTGTTGAGCACGGCGCCGCCGCCCACGCGCTCGAACTCGGAGCGCGTGACCGGCAGCTCCTCGATCAGGCGCGGCCCTGGCTCGATGTAGGCGTCGAGCTGGCCGGTGAGCACGCGCGTCATGTCGTAGCTGGCGGAGCCGAGCTCGAACGAGCCGCCGCCGACCGACGAACCCTCGATCAGCGAGCCGAGCAGCTCCATGTAGAGACGCACGGGGCGGCCACGGAAGCCGTACACCCAGAACATGCGGTCGAGCCGCTCGTTGCGCGAGAGGCGCAGCGGCGGCCCCTCGACGAGGCCTTTTCCGCGCTCCGCCAGGAACACGGTGCCTGACGGAATCTCCACCACGCAGCCCACGCTCACCTCGCCCATCGTCACGTCCTCGCGCAGGGGCGCCGCCGCCACGGACACGCAGCAGGACTCGAAGCCGGCGAGAGCGGGGCGGGTGCCGTCGATGGGATCGACCACGAGCACCGTGTGCGCCTCGCCGCCCGGGAGCACGAGCCCGCGGTCTTCGGAGTAGAAGGCGACGTCGGGCGCATGCTCGGCGAGGAACGACGCGAGCAGTTCCTCCGCCTCCGCGTCGATCGCAAACGTGACGTCGCCGCCCGCGGCCAGCTCGTCCTCGTGCGCCCGCGCGGTGTGGGAGCCGAGCAGTGGCAGCACTCTCTCGCGCAGGGCGAGCGCGAGCTGGCGCACGAGCGCCGGCAGCTCGCTCAAGGAGTGGCGCTGGCCGGCCGCGGCGCCAGCGTGACGGTGACGTTGCGGTGGTTGTGACCGTTAACCACCGAGAGCGTGATCTTGGTGCCCGGATCGCGCGAGGCCACCAGCGTGCCGAGGTCGGTCGAGCCGTGCACCGGCTTGCCGTCGACGGCGACGATCGCGTCCCCGCCCTTCGGGATCCGGGAGTCGCCCTCGAAGGTGATCGTGCTCGTGCCCGCGTTCAGGTTCGCCTTCGAGGCAGGGCTGCCCGGCTCCACCTTCGCCACGAGCGCGCCCGTCCGCGCGTCGATCCCGAGGCGCTTGGCGAGCTGCGGGTAGAGGTCAACCGAGCTCACCCCTATGTACGAGTAGGTGACCTTGCCGTTGCGCCTGAGCTGGTCGATCGAACGCCGCACCGTGTTCACGGGAACGGCGAAGCCCACGCCCTCTCCGCCGCCGCCGGTGGACTTGATCTGGGAGTTGATCCCGATCACCTGGCCCGTGCCGTTGAGGAGCGGTCCGCCGGAGTTGCCGTGGTTGATCGCCGCGTCGGTTTGGATCGCGTTGTTGATGTCGAACGAGGTGAGCGAGGTGATGCTGCGATTCACCGCCGAGATCACGCCGACCGAGAGCGACTGCTCCTCGCCGAACGGCGAGCCGATCGCGGCAACCGGCGAGCCCACGACCAGGTTCGAGGAGTTGCCCAGCGGGAGCGGTGTGAGCTTGAGGCCCGCGGGCGAGACCTGGAGCAGAGCGACGTCGGCGTTCGGGTCGTCGCCCACGATCTTGGCGGGCACGCGGTTGCGGTCCGGGAACTGAACGAACACCTGGCTCGCGCGCTTGATGTTCCCGCCCTGCCCCGTGGTGACCACGTGGGCGTTCGTGGCGATGTCTCCATTCCCGTTGAGCACGAAGCCCGAGCCGAGCGCCTCCTCGGCGCTGGTGCCGCCGCCGAAGAGCCCTCCGCCGCTGCCGGGCAGGACCGAGATCACGGTCACGACGCCGGGCGAATACCGCTTGTAGATCGCGGCCGGGTTGAAGCCGGAGGCCACCTCGCCGCCGCCGCCCACCACCTGCACCTTGGTGTTCTGGACGGTGACGGGGCCTGAGCTGGCGACGCTGCTGCCACCTCCGCCACCGCCACCGCAGCCCGCGACGGCAAGCGCCGCGAGGACGCAGGCCAGGGGTGCGGCGCGCCTCACGCCGATCCGTTCCGGTCCGCCGCCGGGAGTGCGAGCGTGAAGGCGGTCCTGCCGGGCTGCGAGCGCAGCTCGATGTTGCCGCTCATGCGATCCGCAAGCTCCCGCGCGATCGCGAGGCCGAGGCCTGAGCCGCGGGCGGCGTCACCGGTGAAGAAGCGCTCGAAGACGCGGTCGGCGCCGGTCACGCCGGGGCCGGTGTCTGCCACCGTGACTTGTGCTGTTCCGTTGCTTCGGTCCGCGGACACGGTGACTCGGGTTCCCTCCGGGGTGTGGCGCAGCGCGTTGTCGAGCAGGATACGCATGATCTGGGCTACCCGTTCCCGGTCACAAATAGCCTCAACATCGGATTCCGGCAGGTTCAATTGCAGCCTCGTGTTGTGGCTGCTCACGGCCGGAGTGAACTCGCCGGCCACCTCGCGCGCCAGCTCTGAGAGGTCCACGTCCTCGGGGTTCAGCTCGAGCGAGCCGGCGTCGATCCGCGACAGGTCGAGCAGCGATACGGCGAGCTTCTGCAGGCGCTCCACCTGCTCCCGCATCAGCCATAGGAACTCGTTTCGGGTGTCCTCGTCGAGCTCCTCGTCCTGGAGCAGCTCCACGAAGCCGCCGAGCGAGAAGATCGGCGTGCGCAGCTCGTGCGACGCGTTCGCTATGAACTCGCGGCGCGCGCTGTCCACGCGCGCGAGCTGCACCTGCATCTCGTTGAACGTGCGCGTGAGCTGCCCGAGCTCGTCCTCGGAGTCCTCGGGCAGCGGCTCGATGAAGTTGCCGGCCGCCACCTGCTTGGCGGCCGCCTCGAGCCGGCGCACGCGGCGGGCGAGCGCCCACGCAACGGCATAGCTGCCGATGAGCGCGATCAGGAGCGCGATGGCGCCGGCGATCAGCAGCCGGTTGCGGATCAGCGCCACGGCGTCGCGCACGTCCGCGAGGTCGCGCGCGTAGACCACGACATACGACGCGCGCTTCTGGCCCTCTCGCTTGATCGGCACGGCGGCCTGCGCGGTGCGGCGGGCGTTGACCCGCTCCACACGCGCCTGGATGTGTCCGGTCCTGTAGGCCAAGGCGGCCAGCTCACGGCTAGCGCTCACCTCGGGCGACACGCGCGAGTTGTAGGTCACCCACAGGTCCGGCGGCTGCTGGAAGACGGTCACGTCCGCGTCGGCGCTGTCGCCCACGGAGCGCACGAAATCGTCGCGCTGCTGGTCCGGCGTCTTCGACGTCAGGACCGACTGGAAGTTCGAGGTGAACACCGGCACCACGCGCCGCAGCTCGGTCACGCGCTGCTTCTCGAGGTTGGTCTGAAGCTGCGGGACGACGACGAGGAAGATCACGGCGAACGCGACCGCGATCACCGCGAAGAACACGAGCGCCAGCTTGTTTCCGAGGGACCGTGCCGGGGGCAGCGGCAGTTTCATCGGTCGCGGAAGTGGTACCCCACCCCGCGCACCGTGAAGAGGAACTCAGGATCCTTCGGATCGCGCTCGATCTTCTCGCGCAGGTGTCTGATGTGGACGTCGATGGTGCGCGGGTCCCGGTATGACGAGTCGCCCCACAGGCGGTCGAGGATCATCGTGCGGCTGAAGACCCGGCCGGGGTTGCGCGCGAGGATCGACAGGATCTCGAACTCCACGTAGGTGAGCCGGACGGGCTCGCCGCGGATCTCGACAGTGCGCTTCGAGAAGTCGATCGCGAGGTCGCCCGCCGTGAGCGGCTCCTCGTCGCGCTGCTCCTCGCGCAGCAGGTCCGAGCGGCGCAGCACGGCCTTCACCCGGCTGCGGAACTCGCGCATGGAGAAGGGCTTGGTGATGTAGTCGTCCGCGCCCAGCTCGAGCCCGAGCACCTTGTCGAACTCCTCGGCCTTGGCGGTGAGCATGATGATCGGGACGTTCGACTGGGCCCTGATCTGGCGGCAGACGTCGAACCCGTCGAGCTTTGGCAGCATGACGTCGAGCACGATCAGGTCGAAGTTCTGGCCTCGGCAGCGCTCGAGCGCCTCCTCGCCGTCGAGCGCGGGCACGACCTCGTAACCCTCCTTGCGGAGGGGATAGGAAAGAAGCTTCTGGACCGACTGCTCGTCGTCTACCAGAAGGATGCGAGCGGGCTGTGGCGACATCGTCTTTGGGGGTGCTACAAACGTCGCCCCCAGGAGATTGTAGGTTCCTTTGTGGTGACGCTCGCACCGTGATCGAGCCGCGGCTGTATCGCGCGGCATTCCTTCCGGCGCTGCTGGCCTTGATCGTGGCGGCATTCTCGCTGGTGGGCCGTCCTGCGCCCCTGCCGCAGACGCTGGCGGCGGACGTCCTGTTCCAGGGCAAGACAGCCGCCGCGAGGGCCACGCGGCTCGTGAACGCGTTGCCCGATCGGCGCGCCGGCAGCCGCGGCGACCGTGCCGCCGGGGAGCTCGTGGCGCGCGAATTCGCGGCCGATGGCTTCAGCACTGTTCTCGACCGCTTCCAGGACGACGACGGGCTCCCGCTGATGAACGTGATCGGCCGGCGCGCCGGGGCCTCGCGCCATCAGATCGTGATCGTGGCCGCGCGCGATGCGGGCAGCGTCCCCGACGCGCCGTCGAGTGCGGCCGACACCGCCGCGCTGGAGGAGATTGCGCGCGTGCTCCAGGGGACGCCTTCGCGAAAGACGATCACCCTCGCGTCGGTGGACGGGTCCACGCTCGGCGAGCTGGGGATCCACCGCCTGCTCGCGAAGCTGCCCGACCGCGACAAGGTGGAGGCCGTCCTCGTGCTGTCGAACATGGGCGCCGCCGGCCCGAAGGTGCCGCCCCTGCAGGAGTGGTCGAACGGCTCGCAGCGCATCGGCGTGTCGCTCGAGCGCACGGCTGCGCTGTCTGAGAGCGAGGAGTTCGGCCGAGAGCCACGGCGAAGCGGCGCGCCCGCGCAGATGATCCGGCTGGCGTTCCCGGTGGGGGTGGGCGCGCAGGGGCCGCTGCTCGAGTCCGGGCTCGACGCGGTGCGCTTCTCCGGCAGCGGAGAGCTGCCGCCGCCGAAGCGCAAGCAGGGCCTCGACGCGCTCGAGCCGGACCGCCTCGGCGCGCTCGGCCGCTCGGCGCTGCGCACCGTGTTCGCGGTCGACCAGAACCCGGAGCCGCCGGAGCATGGACCGTCGTCGTACGTGACGATCGCCGGCAACCTGCTTCCCCAGTGGGCGGTGTCGCTCGTCGGGCTGTCGCTGATCCTGCCGGCGCTCGTGGCGTCGATCGACGGCTTCGCGCGCGCGCGGCGCAGGCGTGAGCCGGTGGGCCGCTTCGTCCGCTGGCTGCTCGCGGCCGTGCTCGCGATGGTCACCGGCCTCGTGGTTGCGAAGTTGATGGTGGTGGTGGGCATCGTGGCCACGCCGCCGCAGAGCCCGGTGGCACCAGATCTGCGGCCCCTTCACGGCGGCGACGTGGTGACGATGGGAGTGCTGGCTGCGCTCGTGGCTCTCGTCTGGTGGATCGGGCGGCGCATCACGCTCGGGCGGCGGCGCAACCGCCTCGACGTCGCGGCGCCCGGCGCGGGCTGCGCGCTCGCGCTGGTGTTGAGCTGCGTCACGCTCGCGCTCTGGTTCGTGAACCCGTACGCCGCGCTCATGCTCGTTCCCGCGCTGCACCTCTGGCTGATCGCCTCCATCGCGCGCGTGCCGGATCGCGGCCCGGTCCCTATCGCCCTTCTGCTCGTGGGGCTCGTGCCGCTTGCGATCGCCGTTCTCTACTACATGAGCCGGCTCTCGCTCAACCCGCTCGAGGGGCTCTGGTACGTCTTCCTGCTCGTCACGAGCGGATCGATCGGAGTGGTGGCGGCGTTGTGCTCGTGCGTGTTCGCCGGGCTGTTCGTCTCGCTCGTTTCGATACTCGTTGCGCGGGCGCGCCGGCCGCGTCCGGCGAAGGCCGAGGAGCCGCCGCGGCCCGCCGTGTTCGGTCCCGGCGGCTACGCCGGCCCGGGCTCGCTGGGCGGCACCGAGTCCGCGCTGCGGAGATGACGTTGGACGCTCGTTCTATCGAGCCGCTCTGGAGGTCTTGACGATAAGAAGCGCGGAGGCACCGGAAGCAGGTTCGTCCCGCTTCGATCGCCGGCTCGCGCCCAGCAGGCATCCTCTGTCGATCCTATGTTTTGGGTAAGTGAGCACGAGTCGAGATCCTGAAGAGTGGGTGAGCATGCACGTGATCGATCCTGAGCTTGTCCGCCGGGTGGCGGGCGGCCGCTACCAGGTGGACCCGCATGCCGTGGCCGAGGCGATGCTGCGCAGGCGCGCGCGTCTCAACGAGCTGCGCCGGCTCTCACGAATGCTCGTAGCCTCGGACGGCGAGTTCCCGTCCGCCGGCCCCAAGCAGCGTTAGGCCGCTGCCCTCGCGCACCTCGCCGATCCAACTCACGGACAGCGGCGCAGGTGCTCGCTCCACCGCCTCGCGCGCGTCTGGCGGCCCGGTGAAGAGCAGCTCGTAGTCTTCGCCGGCGGCGGCCGCCAGCTCGAGCGGGTCACGGCCGAGCCGCTCCGCCGCCTCCCCCAGGCCGGGCGCCAGCGGTGCGCGCTCGAGCTCCACCAACAGCTCCACGCCGCTGCGCTCTGCGATGTGGCGGGCGTCGGTGGCGATGCCGTCGCTCACGTCGATCATCGCGCTCACGCCCGCGGCGGCCAGCGCTGCTCCGGCCTTGAGGCGAGGTGTTGGACGCAGGTGACGCTGCACGAGCGGGCCATCGCGCTCGCCTTGTTCCAGCAGCAGCATGCCGGCGCCCGAGCCACCGAGCTCACCCGTCACGCCGACGAGGTCGCCCGGCCGGGCGCCGTCGCGGTAGGCGAGCGCGTCCTCCGAATCCCCCCAGCCGGTCACCGTCACGGACACGACGAGCTGCGGAGCGCCCACGACGTCGCCGCCCGCGATCACCGTGCCGGTGCGTTCCGCCAGGCGCTCCATGGCGTGGACGAGGCCGAGCGCGCGTTCCTCTCCAAACTCGGAAGGCAGTCCCAGCACCACGTACGCCTCGCCGGGCCGCGCGCCCATCGCGCCGAGGTCGGACAGCGCGGCCGCGAGCGCCTTGTGCCCCACGTCAGCCGGCGAGTGCGTGTCGAGCTTGAAGTGGACGCCCTCCACCACCGCGTCCACCGACGTGACCGCCACGGCGCCGTCGGCGCGCACCACCGCGGCGTCGTCGCCGGGTCCGCGCAGCACGCGGCCGCCGCGCATCGATAGCGCCTGTTCCAGCGCCGCGATGAGAGAGAGCTCGCCCATTAAAGGTGGTTACTCCATCGACCCCGGCCGCGTTCGGCGGCTGCGAATCTTCGCCTGACATCGTCCTCGGGCTCGCCAATGCTCTTGCATTGACCGCGCCCTGCGTCCTCGCCAGACTCGATTCTCGCGCGCCGAGTCGCGACCGGTGTCTCCGTCGCAACCACTAGAGGGGAACAGCGATCACGAGCAGCCAACCGCAGAGCGCCACGCTCGCCGCCATCAGCGCACGGTCGCCGGCGAGCGCCGCGAGCGGCAGGAGCCAGAGCGCGTACCAGGGCACGAGCCACGCGGACGCAACGAGGATCGCGAACGTGGCCCAGCCCGCCGCGCGCACGGGATGCTCGCCCCGCCAGGTGCGCCACAGAAGCCACAGGAACACGCACGCAAACGCGACTCCCCACAGCACCCGCGCCGCCGTCCGGTACTCGACCCTTCCGCCCGGAAGCACAAGCCCGAGCAGCTGCGCCGTCTTGTACGGAAAGCTCCATCGCGAGCTCCGAGCCTGGTTCGAATTGAGAAAACTGAGCGCATCGAGCGCATGAGTGCCGAACACAGCGAACCCGATAGCCGCGACGGCGACGAGCACGACCACAGCAGCAGCCAGACACTGCCGCCACCGCTCACGCGACCCAACGATCAAGAAAGGCACGACAAGCCCAGCAGACGCCTTGATTCCAGCCCCGACCGCAGCGAGAGCAGTTCCTCCGGCCTCCGACCTCCGGCCTCCGACCCACACCACAATGCCGAGCACCGTAAGCAGCACGACCAACGCCTCGTTGTGTGCCCCACCCACAACATGCACCAACACCACCGGGTTCAACCCCACAAACGCAACAGCCGGCACCGGATCCCGTCCGAGCAGCCGCGCCCCCTTCCACACGAGCGCCACGATCCCGAGCGAGCAGGCTGCGACCAGCGCCTTCAGCGTCCACAGCGCGCCGGCGAGGCTGAGCGACGAGAGCGGATACGTGAGCAGCGTGAACAGCGGCCCGTACACCGACACCGCCCCCACCGACCCTGAGTAGGGGAACACGGAGTCGCCGGGGATGGCGACGGGCGCGTGCGTGTACGGGTTCAGCGAGTGCCCCGCGCCGAGCCGCGCGTATGCGATGTACGAGAACACGTCGCGCGACAGCAGCGGTGGGGCGAGCAGGAACAGGACGTGCAGCCCGGCGATCGTCCAGAGCACGGTTCGCGCGGGCAGGTCGCCCACCCGAACGAGGACAACCACGTATAGGAGCAGCGCGAGCCACAGGCCGGCGTAGAACAGCGGCCCCACGAGCGCGTGCCCGCCCACGCCGGCGAAGCTGAGCGGACCGACCACCCATCCCGGCCACGACTCGCGCGGCGAGCCGAGCACGATCCCGGAGTCGCCGTACGCGGGAAGCGCGGCGAGCAGCACGTAGACGACGCAGAGGAGGCCGAGGGCCGCGGCACCCGGCCAAGCGACGCGCCGCGCGGCCTCAGCCCGTTGGGTCTGCGGGCGAGCCGCCGCCGTTGCCGTTGCCGTTCCCATGGCCGTTGCCGCCACCAGGGGTGTGATTGTGCGGCGTCGGCGAGGATTGCGGCGACTGCGTCTTCGGCGCGCTCTGCGGCGGTGACGCGTACAGACGCGGGTCGTAGCCCTTGTAGGTGCCCGGCGCCGTGCCGCCCGTGCTGCTGCTCGGCGCGGGCACGCCGGTGGTGGGATACGACGGGCCGCTGGCGCCCGTGGTGGCGTAGTGCCCATAGAACGGCGCCCATTGCACCGGCGTGGTGGGCTGGGCGAAGTCGCCGCAGTAGTTCCCCTTCGCGACGTTCATGTAGTCGTGCCAGATCGCCGCGGGGAAGCTGCCACCCTGCACGGAGATGCCGTGCACGTTCGTCATCGAAACGAGCGCGTTGGGATAACCCACCCACACGGCCGTGGACAGCCTCGGCGTGTAGCCCACGAACCACGCGTCGTTGAAGTTGCTCGTGGTACCGGTCTTGCCCGCCGCCGGGCAGCCGATGTTCGCGCGCACGCCGGTGCCGGAGAGCACGTTCTCGTGGAGGATCTTCGTCACCTCGTAGGCCTGGCCGTCGGTGAGCACGCGGTTGCCCGGGTTGCGGCCGAGGTTGTCGACCTTGCCGTCGGGGAAGACGACCTTGGTGATGGCCACCGGCTTGTGGTGGACACCGCCTGAGGCGAGCGTGGCGTAGGCGTCCGCCATTTCGAGCGGCGAGACGCCGAGCCGCAGGCCGCCGAGGCCCTCAGCGGGATAGCCGTTCAGGTGGGTGGTGATGCCCATCGACTTGGCGGTCTCGGCGATCTTGTCCGGGCCGAGGTCGAGGTCGAATTGCGCGTACACCGTGTTGTCCGACTTGAGCGTGGCCTGCGTGATGCTGATACGGCCCGAGTACGTGTTCTCGAAGGTCCTCACCTGCCACGGGCCGTACTTGGGGTCGTCGATGTTGAGCGGCTTCGACACGTAGTAGGTGGAGTTCGGATTCACGCCCTCCTTGATCCCCGTGGTGAGGACGAAGGTCTTGAACGCCGAGCCCGGCTGGCGGTGACCCTGCGCCGCGAGGTTGAACTGCCGGCCCTTGTAGGTGCCGCTTGACGCCATCGTGAGGATGTGGCCGTTCGAGGGGTCGATCGTCACGATCGCTGAGCTCGGATCGGTCGGCAGGTTGAGCTGGCCCGCGATCGCCGCGCGCGCCGCGTTCTGCAGGTTCGGCTCGATGGTGGTGTACACGCGCAGGCCGCCCTGGCGGAACACGTTGGCGCCGTACTTCTGGATCAGCTGGTCCTGGACGTAGTCGAAGAAGTACGGCTCGTGGCGTTTGAGGTACCGGTTGCCCGGGTGCAGTCCGAGCGGCCTCTTCATGGCGGTGACCATCTGCTGGTGCGTGATGTAGTGGTTCGTGAACATCCGCTGCAGCACCTCGTTGCGGCGCGCGAGCGCGGCGCCCGAGTCGGTGAACGGGCTGTAGTCCGACGGCGCCTGCGGAAGCCCGGCGAGCAGCGCGGCCTCGTCGAGCGTGAGGTCCTTCGCGTGCTTGTCGAAGTAGATCTGCGACGCGGCTTCTACGCCGATAGCGCTGCGGCCGTTGACGGTGCCGTACGGCACGTCGTTCAGGTACTGCGCGAGCACCCAGTTCTTCGAGTGCTTCGACTCGAGCTCCTGCGCCATCTTCGCCTCACGGATCTTGCGCTTGAGGTCGCGCCTGGGGCTGCGGATGTAGAGGTTGCGGACGAGCTGCTGCGTGATCGTCGAGCCGCCCTGGAGCGGCTTCCCCGAGGCGACGTCGCGCACGGCCGCGCGCACGATCGACTCGTAGTCCACTCCGCCGTGGTGGTAGAAGCGCTGGTCCTCGATCGCGACGGTGGCGTTGCGCAGGATCGGCGGCATCTCGGACCATCTGATCGGTGTGCGGATCTGGTCCGACTGCACGTAGCCGAGCAGGCGGCCGTCGGCGGCGTAGATCTTCGTGGAGGAGCCCTTCTCGATCGGCTTGAGCTCGTCGATGTTCGGAGCGGACGCGGCGATCGCGAGGATGTAGCCCACCACTCCGAGGCCGCCGATGATCGCTATCGAGAGCACGACAGCCAGCCCGAGGAGAATCCAGTTCCTGGGGCGGGCCTGGTGGCGGCGCCGCCTGGCCTGTCTTTGGCGGTGGGTCATCGAAGAAGGCGGCTAACCCGGCGGCGTCCGGGCCGGTCGTCCGGTGTCAACCGCCCAGGATAGAGGCTTGCTGGAGTCGTTCGATGCACCTCAGGCGAACTCCTGCCGCCACCTGCGCCCGCTCCGCGGCGCTCGGTGCCCAGGTGCCAACGGTGAGACGGATGCCGTCCTTCTCCATGTCGGCGATCGACACGTCCACCTCGGGCTCCTCCTCGAGTGCCGCGATCGCGCGCATCGGGTCCGCGTCCACGGGAATCCACAGCACCACCTCTACCCGGACGCGAGGGTCGACGATCGTGTGGTTCACGATCGTGCTCGAGGCGAGCTGCTCGTTGGGGATGATCACGCGGCGGTCATCGCCCGTGCGCACGTATGTGTACGTGAGGCGCACGTCCTCCACCGTGCCGGTCTCGCCCTGGAAGGTGACGAGGTCGCCGACGCGAATGGGCTGCGTGATGGCGAGCAGGATCCCCGCCACGGCGTTGGCCAGCGTCTGGCGCGCGGCGAAGCCGACCACGATGCCGATCACCGCCGAGGAGGCGAGCACGCCCGTCGCAACGCGCTTCACCGCCGCGAACTGGGCAAGCGCGAGCGCTATGCCGATAACGATGATCGTGACGCTTACAAGACGGCGCACGAGGCGAAGGCGCGTATCCGCGGTGGCCGACAGCTCGCGGCCGGTGACCGATGCGGCCAGCTTCGCCGCCCGCCGGCTCATCGTGCGGTCCACGAGTTTCGCCAGCACCAGCGCGACCACCACCGTGGCCACCGCCGTGACCGCGTCTCGATGCCCTGCCCACCACGACGTCGCGATGTAAAGATCGGTGCTGGCCATGACGCAGGAGGCTATCTCCGCACGTCGCCGGACTCGTGCACTCAAGGCGCCGCCCGCCTTGCGCGACGCCCTGCTCGCGTTCGCTCTCTCGCGCGCGCTCGTGTGGGCGGCGGCGATCGCGGCGGTGTACCTGCTGCCGGTCGAGCGCTACCAGGAGCGGGCGCACGACGTGCCCGCGCTCAGCGGGGCGCTCGGCCGCGCACTCGGCGCCCTCGCCCGCTGGGACGGCGTCTGGTACCTCACGATCGCGCACTCCGGCTACGGCGCCGGGGAGAGCCTTACGGCGTTCTTCCCGCTCTACCCGCTGAGCGTTCGCGCCGCGGCGGGCGGCTGGACCTCGCCGGCGGTGCTGCTCGCCGCGGCCTATGTGGTGTCCGCGGTGTCTTTCGTGGTCGCCCTTGTGCTCCTGCACAAGCTCGTGGAGCTCGAGCTGGGCGAGCGCTACGCGCGGCTCGTGATCCTGCTCGTGGCGTTCTGGCCGGCGTCGTTCTTCTTCAGCGCGCCGTACTCGGAAAGCCTCTTCCTCGCGCTGAGCGTCGGCGTGTTCTACGCGGCTCGCACGGAGCGCTGGCCGCTCGCGGCGGCGCTGTGCGCGGCTGCCACGGCGGCGCGGCCCACCGGGCTGCTCCTGCTCCTCCCACTCGCGCTGATGGCGTGGCGAGCGAGGCAGCTGCGCTGGCTCGCGCTTGCGCCGCTCGGCGCGGCCGCGTTCAGCGCGGGACTCGCGGGCGCCGGACTGCGCGCGTTCGGCTGGTTCCGCGTGGAACGCGCGTGGGGCCACGTGTTCAAGGGGCCGGCGGCCGGCGCATGGGATGCCGCCGTGGCGGGCGTGCGGGGAGCGGGTCAGCTTTTCGGCAGCGCGCCGGTGGATCGCGTTGTGGCGGCGGAGAACGTGCTCTATCTCGTCCTGCTCGTGCTCGCGCTGATCGCGCTCGTGGGCATGTTCCGGCGCCTGCCGCCCGCATACGGCCTCTACACGGCAGCGTCGCTCGTCGCGGCGGTCTCCGCGCCGCTCGCGTGGCAGCCGCTCATGTCGTTCGGCCGGCTGCTCGCGGTGGTGTTCCCCATTCCGATGTGGGTGGCGCTCGAGCTGCGCGACAGGCGCTTCGCCGCCGGCGCGGCGCTGGCCGCGTGCACGGCACTGCTCGTCTGCGGCACGGCGCTGTTCGCCACCTGGCAGCTCGTCACGTGATCCGCGCGGTCACGATCGACGCTCTCGGCACCCTCGTGCACATGAGGCCGCCGGGCCCGCGCCTGCGCGACCAGCTGCGCGAGCGGGCGGGCGTCGAGGTGAGCGAGGAGCAGGCCACCGCCGGCTTCGGCGCGGAGATCCGCTTCTACCTCGCCCACCACCTCGAGGGCGGCGACCCGGAGTCGCTCGCCGCGCTGCGCGACCGCTGCGCCGCCGTGCTGCGCGACGCGCTCGGGATCGAGCAGGTGGAGCTGGCTGTGGTGCGGGAGGCGATGCTCGCGGCGCTCCATTTCGACCCGTTCCCGGACGCCGCTCCCGCGCTCGAGCGGCTGCGCTCCGAGGGCGTGCGCCTCGTGGTGGCGAGTAACTGGGACTCGTCGCTTCCGGAGGTGCTCGAGCGCACCGGGCTCGCCTCGTTGCTCGACGGCGTGGTGTCGTCGGCCGCGGCCGGTGCGGCCAAGCCCGCGCCCCGGCTGTTCGAGGCGGCTCTCGAGCTTGCGGGCGCGAGCGCGGAGGAATCGCTGCACGTGGGCGACCGGTTCGACAACGATGTGGAGGGCGCGCTCGCGCTCGGCATGCGCGCCGTGCTCATCGCTCGCCACGGCGGGCAGCCGCCGGACGTGGACGTGCCGGTGATCGGCAGCCTGGCCGAGCTGCCGTCCCTAGTCTTGGACGCGTGACGAGCGAGCTCGAGCAGAGCGGCGCGCCTCCTGGTGAGGTGACGCACGAGCCGCCGGCCGGACCGCCCGAGGCGGCACCGCGCTGGCCGGCCTGGTACGCGCCGGCGGCGTTCGTGACCGGCATCGTGGCCGTGTTCATCGTGGCGGCGGTGATCCAGGTGATCGTGGCCGCCACCGGGCACTCGCTCCCCTCGAGCGGCGCGGGGATCGCCCTCGGCGGGACGCTGATCCAGGACGTGCTGTTGGTGGGGGCCGCTGTGTTCTTCGCCTCGCGTGTCGCGCCGCCGCGGCCGTGGCAGTTCGGGCTCAGGGCCGTCCCGCTTCTGCCGGCGATCAAGGCCGCGGCGGTCGCGTACGCCGGCTTCTGGGCGGCGTCCTTCGTGTACCAGGTGATCGTCCAGCCGAATGGCAAGCAGACGGTGGCGAAGGACCTCGGCGCCAACCACGGAGGAGCGCTGCTCGTGCTCGCCGCGATCCTCGTGATCGTCGTTGCCCCTGTGTGCGAGGAGTTCTTCTTCCGCGGCTTCTTCTTCCGCGCCCTGCGCAGCCGCTTCTCCGTCTACGGGGCCGCCGTGATCGACGCGCTCGTGTTCGGCGCGGTGCACTACACGAGCTCGCAGACCCTGTCGATCCTGCCCGTTCTCGCCTTCCTCGGCTTCGCGTTCTGCATGCTCTACGTGTACACGCGCTCGATCCTGCCGGGCATCACGCTGCACGCCTTGAACAACTCGATCTCTTACGCGCACGTGGTGCACAACAGCGCGGCCGTGTCATTCGGGTTGTTTGGGCTGGTCGTCGCCGCCTGCCTGACCGCGGCCCCCCGCCTGCGCACCGGATGAACGCCGTCGAGGGCCGCCGCCTCTACAAGACCTACGGCGAGTTGGTGGCGGTCGACCACATCGACTTCGACGTGCGCGAGCGCGAGTGCTTCGGCTTCCTCGGGCCGAACGGCGCGGGCAAGACCACCACCATGAAGATGATCTACGGGCTCGCCGGCGTGGACGAGGGCGAGCTGCGCGTGCTCGGTCTCGACGCGCGCAAGGAGCGGCGCAAGGTGAAGTCGCGCCTCGGCGTCGTGCCGCAGGAGGCCAACCTCGACTGGGACCTCACCGTGCGCGAGAACCTGGTGCAGCAGGCGCTTTACTACGGCGCGCAGGCGGACGGCCGCATCGACGAGCTGCTTGCGCTCGCACAGCTCGGTCAGCGATCCGCCAGCAAGCCGCGCGAGCTCTCGGGCGGGATGCAGAGGCGGCTCCTGATCGCGCGGGCGCTGATCAACCAGCCCGAGCTGATCGTGCTCGACGAGCCCACCACCGGGCTCGACCCCCAGGCGCGGCTGGCGGTGTGGGACCTGCTCGACGGGCTCAAGGACGGAGGCGTGACCCTCATCCTCACGACCCACTACATGGAGGAGGCCGAGCGGATCTGCGACCGTCTCGCGATCATGGACCAGGGGAAGATCGTCGCGTACGGCAGCCCCGGCGAACTGCGCGATCGCTACGGCCAGCCCAACCTCGAGGGCGTGTTCATCGAGATCACCGGCCGGGGGCTGCGCGAGTGACCCTCGCGTTCCCCAGCCTGCGCATGGCGTTCCGCGTCTGGCGGCGTGACCTGCGCGTGTTCTCGAGCCTGTGGAAGGGAGCGCTCCTGCCCACCTTCCTCGACCCCGTGCTCTACCTGCTGGCGATGGGGTTCGGCCTTGGCGCCTACATCGCGAGCATCAACGGGATCCCGTACAAGGACTTCATCGCGTCCGGGCTCGTGGCCTCCGCGGCCATGTGGGCGACCGCGTTCGAGACGACCTACAACGTCCACTTCCGCATGACCGAGTACCGGCTCTACGACAACGTGCTGTCCACTCCGGTCGAGGTTGAGGACCTCGTACTCGGGGAGATGGCGTGGGCCTGCACGCGCGCCGTGATCTACGGAACGGTCTTCCTCATCATCGTGGCCCTGTTCGGGCTGATCCACTCGCCGTGGGCCGTGGTCACGCCGGTGTTCATCGTGATCGGCGCGGCGTGCTTCGCGGCGATCGGGCTGTCGTTCACGACGATCGTCGGGAAGGTCGACTACTTCACCTACTACTACACGCTGTTCGTCACGCCGATGTTCCTGTTCAGCGGCATCTTCTATCCGCTCGACAGGCTGCCGCAGTGGACGCACGTGGTGGCGTGGTTCACGCCGCTCTACCACCTCGTGCTGATCACCCGCGGGCTCATCCTCGGCCCGCACCTCCTGTCCGTGCTCGGCAACACGCTGTGGCTCGTGGTGGTCACGGCCGGCCTGTTCTCGGTGCCTGTTATCTGGATGCGCAAGCGTCTCGTGCCGTAGAGCACGTTGTGGCGAAGTCGCCGTCAGTCGGATTACATTTCTCTCATGCGTCGCACCATCGCTCTGTCCGCGGCGCTGCTCGCCGTCCTCGCCGGATCCGCCCACGCCGCGCCTGCCATGCGCATCCACGTGGCCACCGGCATCCGCGACGGCCACCGGATCTGGGTGATGAAGGGCCAGCGCGTACTCATCCAGGGCACGCGCTCCTTCGCCGACCCGGGCTACGCCACGGCCGGGATCTACTTCAAGGGCAAGGAGGTGGCCACCACCCGCTCGCCCCTGCACGGCAAGGTAGGCGCGGCGAACGGCGTCTTCCTGCACTTCACGGCCAAGCGCACCGGCACCTACAAGGCGATCGTGAAGGTGTTCAAGACCGCGGTTCCCACCGCGCCGGTCGCCACAACCTCGGTGGGCGTGCACGTGGTCAAGCCGAGTGCGCACATGGGCGGCCACGGCCGCGGTGTGCGGCTGCTTCAGGAGGGGTTGCGGGCGCTCGCGTACGTCACCCCGGTCAGCGGCCGGTACGACGACGCCACCGGCCGCGCCGTGCTCGCGTTCCGCAAGGTCAACGGCATGGCGCGCGTGGAGACGCCGTCCACCACGGTCTTCAAGAAGCTCTTCCGCGGGCAGGGCGGCTTCACGCTCAAGTACCCGAAGGCCGGGCGTCATGTGGAGTTCGACTGGTCCCGGCAGGTGCTCGTGTTCGCCCAGGGCGGGAAGCCGGTGCGGATCTACCACGCTTCGTCGGGCAAGCCGTCGACGCCCACCGTGTTCGGCACCTTCCACTTCTACTCGAAGACGCCGGGTACCAACGCCAAGGGCATGGTGGACTCGAACTACTTCATCCGCGGCTACGCCGTCCACGGCTACTTCGACGTCCCGCCGTACGCGGCGAGCCACGGCTGCATCCGCGTGCCGATCCCTGACGCCGCCTCGATCTACAACTGGATCAAGCTCGGCGAGACGATCTTCGTCTACCGCTAGCCGGCGGCCCAGGATGGCTCCCGGGCCGCCGTGCCC
>JAICJR010000034.1 GCA_025928345.1 Thermoleophilaceae bacterium
CGAGATCTGGATCGACCGCCGCTACGTGCCCGCCGGCTACGGCTGGAGCTTCCCCGCGCGTGAAGAGGTACGGGTGGGTGTGGGCTCGTTCGACCCGCGCTTTCACGTGAAGGACACGACTGTGTTGCTGGCTTCTGATTTGCAGCGCGACGCCGTGCGCTACCAGGGCAACTGGATTCCTCACCGTCTGCGTCCGGCCGCCGAGGACGGTGTGTTCTTCACGGGCGACTCCGCGGGTCATTGCCTGCCGTTGACGGCGGAGGGAATTCGCACCGCCTTCTACTTCGGTCTCGCCTGTGGGCGCGAGCTGCGGGCTGTGGTCGAGGGGCGCTCGTCGCGGGAGGAGGCGCTGCGGCGGTACGCGTCGTTCAGCGCGTCACACCGGCGGAAGTTCGAGGCGATGCTGCGGGTGCAGCGGCTCATCCCGCGCGTGCCGCCGCGGCTGCTCGGGCCGGCGATCGTGGCGATGTCCACGCCGCGCTTCGTGGACTGGTCGTTCTCGCACTACCTGAACATCGCGCCGCCTTCTTTTGCAGCTGCCGGGCCTGTGCCCGCACCGCGGCTTGCGGCGGCTGCGTAGATCGATGCCGCGGCTTGTCGGGATCAACCACGTGGCGCTCGAGGTGGGCGACGTCGAGGAGGCGCTCGAGTTCTACGGGAGCCTGTTCGAGATCACGCGCGTGGATAGGGAGCCGGGCATGGCGTTCCTCGATATGGGCGACCAGTTCCTGGCGCTGTCCGAGGGGCGATCCGCTCCTCCTGATTCGAGCCGCCACTTCGGCCTCGTGGTGGACGACAAAGAGGCGATAAGGGCAGCGGTTCAGGCGGCCGGCATCGAAATTGTGGGCGGGGTTGGCCTCAACTTCCGCGACCCGTGGGGCAACCTGCTCCAGATCGTGGACTACCGGGACATTCAGTTCACCAAGGTGCCGAGCGTGTTGCGCGGCATGGGACTCGACGAGCTCGAGAAGCGGCCGGCCGCCCTGGACGAGCTGCGCGATAACGGGCTGCTCTGACGGAAGTATCAGGCAGCTATCCCAACTAGTGCCCTGTAGGGACAGCTAGTTGGGATCGTTTCTCCCGTCGCCCCAATTCTTCCTTCCGTTGCTGTCGTTCGTGCCGGGCAACGATCCCATCTGGGTGGTGCTGAGCAACAGCTAGCTGGGATACCTCGGGTGGTTGCGGATCGGGTCGAGGTCCGAGTCGTCGTTCGCCCAGTCGCGCACGCGCGGGTCGTTCCCCGCAAACGCTGCCCTTAAGTGCTCTATCGCCTCGTCATGCCGGCCCGCCAGCGAGCAGTAACACGCGAGCTGGTAGCGCAGCGAGGGGTGGTCGGGGTAGTCCGCCAGCCCCTCCGAGGCGATCTCGATCGCGCGCTCGTAGTCGCCGGCTTCGTACGCAGGCTGGGCGAGGAACCAGAACTCGAACGGAGACGGCGGCAGTGCCGCACCCGGAACGCCGCCGATGGCGAGCACCAGCGTGTCCGGCTCCTCTGCTGCCGCCTCACGGTGCACGCCCACCGGCACGAGCACGAGCGTTCCCGCCGCGGCGTCCACCTCCTCGCCGTCCAGCACAAAACGCGCTCGTCCGGACATCACCAGGTAGAGCTCCTCGTGCCCGCCTGCGCCGGCGGACGTCTCGTCGTGAGGCTCGATGAGCTGCTCGCCGGGCTCGCCCGCGCGGAAGGCGGCCACTCCGAAGCCGGTCGCCCCGAGCGCGCGGCGGAGCGGCAACCAGTTGACGCCGGCGACGGCGATCTGGTCCACGTCGTCCAGCCTCACGACTCTTACCTCGGCCATCGCTCGCAGGCTATCCGCGCATGGTTGCGTTCGCCCGGAACGGGCATCAGCCTCCTGAGATTTTCGAACAGGAGGACCGATGAAGGCCGTCACATGGCATGGAAAGCGCGACGTGAGGGTGGACCAAGTGCCCGACCCCTCGATTCAGGAGCCCACGGACGTGATCGTGCGCGTCACGTCGAGCGGCATCTGCGGGTCCGACCTGCATCTGTACGAGGTGCTCGGGCCGTTCCTGGAGGAGGGCGACATCCTCGGGCACGAGCCGATGGGCATCGTGGAAGAAGTGGGCAGCGAGGTGACAGAGCTGTCGGCGGGCAACCGCGTGGTGGTGCCGTTCAACGTGTCGTGCGGAGCGTGCTTCATGTGCGGCCAGGGCCTGCACTCGCAGTGCGAGACCACGCAGGTGCGCGAGCATGGAACCGGCGCGTCGCTGTTCGGCTACACGAAGCTGTACGGCCAGGTGCCGGGCGGACAGGCGGAGTTCCTGCGCGTGCCGTTCGGCAACACGCTTCCGGTGAAGGTCCCCGAGGGTCCGCCGGATGATCGCTTCGTCTATCTGTCGGACGTCCTCCCCACCGCCTGGCAGGGCGTGGAGTACGCGGACGTGCCGGACGGAGGGACCCTTGTGGTGCTCGGCCTCGGCCCGATCGGCGACATGGCCTGCCGGATCGCGCTTCATCGCGGCTACCGGGTGATCGGGGTCGACCTCGTTCCCGAGCGGCTCGAGCGCGCTCGCGGGCGCGGGGTGGAGGTGCTCGACCTCGGCGAGCATGAGAAGGACCTCGCCGAGGTGATCCGCGGGATGACCGACGGCCGCGGTCCCGACTCGGTGATCGAGGCGGTGGGCATGGAGGCCCACGGATCGCCGGGTGCGAAGCTCGCGCAGCAGATGACGGGCCTACTCCCCGACATGCTCGCCGAGCAGCTGATGCAGAAGGCCGGCATCGACCGGATGCACGCGCTCTACCTCGCGATCGACATCGTCCGCCGCGGCGGAACGATCTCCATCAGCGGCGTGTACGGCGGCATGGCGGACCCGCTGCCGATGCTGACGATCTTCGACAAGCAGATCCAGCTGCGCATGGGCCAGGCGAACGTGCGGCGCTGGACCGGTGAGATCCTCCCGCTTCTCACCGACGGCGACCAGCTCGGCACCGAGGACTTCGCGACCCACCGCGTTCCGCTGAGTCAGGCGCCCGAGGCGTACGAGATGTTCCAGAAGAAAGAGGACGGCGCGGTGAAGGTGCTCCTGCAGCCCTAAGAGGAGCCTCACCTTGGAATCAGGTTTGCCTTGGGTGGCTTGGGAACGACCGGGACTCAACCCGAATCCGCTGGAGGTCACCCAAAAATGTTGTCGATCCTCGAGAGGCTCAGAACCGTCGGCGTAATAGCCGTCCTGGGCATCGCGATTACCCACGTCTTCGAGCTCCCTGACAAGCTCGACGAGCCGGCGGTGCGCTACCAGGGCATCCTGTTCATCGCGCTGATCGTGGGCTGCGTGCTGCTGGCGGCGCTGGCCAAGCGCATCGACGGACGCCTGTGGTGGACCGGCGTGCTCGCGGTATCTGCGCCGACGCTGATCCTGTTCGCGATCAGCCGCACGTCCGGCCTGCCCGGCGGGTCCGATGACATCGGCGCCTGGGCCGAGCCCTCGGGCATCGCTTCCATGGTGTTCGAGGCTCTGGCGATCGTCGCCGCCGCCCGCGCATTCCCGCTGCTGTCGACCGCCCGCCAGCGCGTGTTCACGCGGCGGTCGCCGCAACGGCCCCGACGTGCAGAGCTGGCGCGGGATTACCGCTAGAAGCCGCGGCGTTCGCGGTCGTAACGCTGGACGCGCGTGGCGCCGGTCCGAGCCCGGTGCCACGCGCCGACCACCCATACGGCGGCCAGCACGAGCGCGACCACCGTGGCGGTGGCTGCGCGCGTGACGCTAACGGTGCCGACCAGCGCGAAGCACAGATAGAGCACGGCCAGCCCGCCGCACGTGGCCATCAGCACAGCGATCGTCGCGCGCAGGCGGGCTCGTTGTGTGAGCCCATCGTTGATGCGGTCCTCGAAGCGCCTGATCACAGTCGCGCGTGTGTACATGAGGCGACGATAACCCGCACCGCGGCGGATTTCCAGTGGTCTATTTCGCGGCGAGCCAGTTCTCGCCGACGCCGACGTCGACGCCCAGCGGGGGGTCGAGCTCGAAGGCGCGCACCATCTCGTCGCGCACGATCTTCGAAGCCTGCTCGACCTCGGACTCCGGCGCCTCGAACAGCAGCTCATCGTGGATCTGGAGAACCAGCCGCGTGGACAACCCCTCGTCGCGCAGCCGCTTCCAGCAGCGCACCATCGCCACCTTGATGATGTCGGCGGCGGTGCCCTGGATCACCGTGTTCACCGCCAGGCGCTCGCCGAGCAGCCGCGTCTGCCGCTGCCGCGCGCGCAGCTCCGGGATGCGGCGGATGCGGCCGAACGCAGTGCTGACAAAACCCTCGTCCGTGGCGCTCGTGATCGTGCGCGTGATGAACTCCTGCACCTTCGGGAAGCGGTTGAGGTAGCGCTCGATGAACTCGGCCGCCTCCTCCTGCGGGATGTTGAGGCGGTCGGCGAGTCCGTAGGCGGAAAGCCCGTAGACGATCCCGAAGTTGATCATCTTCGCCTTAGAGCGCGTACCGTGGTCGACCTGCTCGGGCGGCAGGCCGAACATCTCGCCGGCGGTGGCGGCATGCACGTCCTCGCCGCGACGGAAGATCTCCTGGAGCACGGGCTCGTCGGCGATGTGCGCGAGCACGCGCAGCTCGATCTGGGAGTAGTCGGCCGAGATGAGCTTCGCGCCCGGCTCCGCCACAAAGCACGCGCGGATCTCGCGCCCCTCCTCGCTGCGGATCGGGATGTTCTGCAGATTGGGGTTGGTGCTCGACAGCCGGCCCGTGGTGGTGGCGGTCTGGTTGAACGTGGTGTGTAGGCGCCCGTCCTCGTCGCTGATCAGCTCGGGCAGCGCGTCGAGGTAGGTGCTCTTCAGCTTGGTGAGCTCGCGCCACTGCTCGATCTTGGCGATGATCGGATGCTCCTCGCGGATCGCCGCCAGCACGCGCGCGTCCGTGGAGAAGCCGGTCTTGCCGCGGCGCTTCTTCGAGAGCCCGAGCTTGTCGAACAGCACCTGCGCGAGCTGCTGCGGTGAGCCGATCGTGAACTCCTCGCCGGCGAGGTCCCAGATCTCGCGCTCGAGCGCCGTGATGCGGTCGGCGAAGCCCGCGTTGATCGCGCCGAGCCGCTCGGTGTCGAGCTTCACGCCCGCGCGCTCCATGTCGATCAGCACCTCCACGAGCGGCATCTCCACCTCGTGCAGGAGCGGGGTGAGCTTCATCTCCTCGATCCGCTCGAGCTGGCGCTCCGCCAGCGAGCGGGTGCACACGGCCCGCTCGGCCAGCCCGTTCGCGCCGTTGATCGCGGCGTTGATGCCCTCGTCCTCGAGCAGCTCGGGGAGCGGGTACTTGCGGCGCGCGGGGTCGATCAGGTAGGCGGCCACCATCGTGTCGTGCTCGAGCGGCGGCGTGTCGCACGGGCCCTCACCGGTGGCGAGCGACTTCCAGTCGTGCGCGACGAGCGGGCGCTCACCCCACGCGAGCGTGAGCGCGGCGAGCGTCTCGGCCTCGCCCACCATCACGTTCTCGCCACCGGAGTACGCCGCGAAGCGCAGCGGTCCATGCGGAACCCCGTCCTCGTCCTGCGGCCGCTCCGCCGCAAGCGTGGCGTGATCGCCGTCGAAGCCCGCGAGGTCGGCCGCCGGGATCTCCAGGGCGGTGGCCTCGAGCTCCACCACCGCGCGCTGCCGCGGAGCGGCGGCCTCCTCCCCGCCGAGCGCCTCCTCGAGGCGCCGTAGCGGGTCGCGCAGTTCGAACTCGCGGAAGAACTCGCGCAGCTTCGAGCGGTCCGGCTCGCCAGCCACGCACTGCTCGATGTCAATCTCCACCGGCACGTCGCGGATCGCGGTGGCGAGCTGCTTGGACACGCGCGCGTCGTCCGCGTGGTTCGTGAGGTTCTCCTTGCGCTTCGCTCCCGACACCTTGTCGATGTTCGCGAGCACCTCCTCCAGCGTGCCGAACTGCTGGAGCAGCTGGGCGGCGGTCTTGTCGCCGATGCCGGGGACGCCCGGGATGTTGTCGCTCGTGTCGCCCTTCAGCCCGTAGAAGTCGGGGATCAGATCGGGCGCGATGCCGTAGCGGTCGATCACCGCCTGCGTGTCGTAGATCTTCGTCTCGGTGATCCCGCGGCTCGTGGCCATCACGCGGATGCCCGGCTCGATGAGCTGGAACATGTCGCGGTCGCCGGTGACCATCATCACCGGGATGCGCTTGTCCTTCGCCTGCATCGCGAGGGTGGCCATCACGTCGTCGGCCTCGTAGCCCTCCACCCTCACGTTCTGGTAGCCGAACGCCTCCACGAGCGGGTGCAGGTGAGGCCACTGCTCGCGCAGCAGGTCCGGCCGCTCGCGCCGCTCGGCCTTGTACTCCTCGTAGGTCGTCTCACGGCCCGACATGCCGGCGTCCCAGCACACGAGCGTGGGGTTGACGCCGTACTCGGTGAGTACCTTCACGAGCATCGAGGCGAAGCCGAAGATCGCGTTGGTGGGCACCCCACGCGAGGTGGCGATCGTCTCCGGCAGAGCGAAAAAGGCGCGGTACGCCAGGCTGTTGCCGTCGATCAGGAAGAGTTCACGCCCGTTATCTGCCACGAGTGGATCTTATGAACGGTCGCGGAGCGCCGAAGATCCCCTGCAATTCAAGGCTCTCTATATGATTGGCGGCCCTGGCCGGGCGTCGGCGGCAGTGCCTCGCCGGGTGCCGAAACGTCGTTCCCTCAGGAGTCATGGCAGTTAGGCCGAGCGCACAGTTCTCGCTGACGCTCCGGGTTGAGCTCGATCGCCGCCCGGGTCAGCTCGGCATGGTCGCGTCTGCGATCGGGCATGCCGGCGGCTCGATCGGGTCGATCGACTCGATCGAGCTCGGCGAGCTCAAGGCGGTTCGCGAGATCACCGTGATGTGCTCGGACCAGGAGCATTCCGAGGCGATCATCAGCGCCGTGGAGCAGGTGGACGGCTGCTCGCTCCTCGAGGTGACCGACCGCACCTTCGAGCTCCACCGCGGCGGCAAGCTCCACACCGGGCTCAAGGCCGCGATCAAGACGCGCGACGATCTCTCCATGGCGTACACGCCGGGCGTCGGCCGCGTGTGCATGGCGATCCACGACGAGCCGGAGAAGGCGTTCGAGTACACGATCAAGTCGAACACGGTGGCCGTGGTGTCCGACGGGAGCGCCGTGCTCGGCCTCGGTGACATCGGCCCCGAGGCCGCGATGCCCGTGATGGAGGGCAAGGCGATGCTCTTCAAGGAGTTCGCGGACGTGGACGCGTTCCCCATCTGCCTCGACACGAAGGATCCGGACGAGATCGTCCAGGCCGTCAAGCTCCTCGCCCCCACTTTCGGCGGCATCAACCTGGAGGACATCTCGTCGCCGCGCTGCTTCGAGATCGAGAACCGGCTCGTGGAGGAGCTGGACATCCCGGTGTTCCACGACGACCAGCACGGCACGGCGATCGTGGTGCTCGCCGCGCTGCTCAACTCATGCCGCCTGACCGGCCGCAAGCTCGAGGAGCTGAACGTGGTGATGGTGGGCGCCGGCGCGGCCGGTGTGGCGGTGGCGAAGATCCTGATCGCCTCCGGCGTGCAGACGATCGTGGCGTGCGACCGGCATGGTGCGATCCACTCCGGCCGGCCGGAGTACGAGGACGGCTCGATGAACGTGCCGAAGACGTGGCTCGCCGAGAACACGAACTCGGAGCGGCGCTCCGGCAGCCCGGTGGACGTGCTCGAGGGCGCGGACCTGTTCGTCGGGCTTTCGGGGCCGGGCATCATCGAGGCGTCCGATCTCAGCCGGATGAACCCGGACCCGTTCGTGTTCGCGATGGCCAACCCCAACCCCGAGGTGAGCCCGGAGGAGGCCGAGCGCTACGTGCGCGTGATGGCCACCGGGCGCTCGGACTATCCGAACCAGATCAACAACGTGCTCGCGTTCCCCGGCATCTTCCGCGGCGCGCTCGACGTCCGCGCGCGGCGCATCACCGAGGAGATGAAGCTCGCGGCCGCCCACGGCATCGCAGACGTGGTCACCGACGACGAGCTCGCCGAGGACTACATCATCCCGAGCGTGTTCAACGGCTATGTGAGCTCATGCGTGGCAAGCGCCGTGGCGCGCGAGGCCGAACGCAGCGGCACGGCGCGCTCGCCCGAAGCGCGCGTCCCGACCTCTTAGCGGCGGCCATGCGAGTAGCGGTCACCGGCGCCACGGGTCTCATCGGACGGGCGCTGGTGCGCGAGCTGCAGGCGCGCGGCGACGAGGTGACCGTGCTCACGCGCGACGGCTCCCGCGCGGCGTCGGACCTGCCGGCTGTGACCGCTGTCGAGTGGCGCGAGCCGACCCGCGAGCCCGCGCCCGCCAACGCGTTCGCAGGCCGCGACGCAGTCGTGCATCTGGCCGGCGAGCCGATCGCGCAGCGCTGGACCGACGACGCCAAGCGCCGCATCCGCGAGTCGCGCGAGCTCGGCACTCGCAACCTCGTGGCAGGCCTGCGCGAGAGCGCCGAGCCGAGGCCGCGCGTGCTCGTGTCGCAGTCCGCGATCGGCTGGTACGGCGCGCGTGGCGACGAGCGCCTCGACGAGTCCGTCCCCGCCGCGGGCGACTTCCTCGCGCAGGTGGTCGCGGCATGGGAGCGCGAAGCGGCGGCAGCCGAGGAGCTCGGCATGCGCGTGGTCTTCACCCGCACCGGTGTGGTGCTCGCCAGGTCCGGCGGCGCGCTCGAGAAGATGCTGCCGCCGTTCAAGCTCGGCGTGGGCGGGCCGGTGGCGGGTGGACAGCAGTACGTGCCCTGGATCCACCTCGACGATGTGGTGGGCGCGATCCTGATGTGCATAGACGACGAGCGCGCCCGGGGGCCCGTGAACCTCACCGCCCCCGAGCCGGTGACGAACAAGGAGCTGTCGAAGGCACTCGGGCGCGTGCTGGGGCGGCCGGCGATCGCGCCTGTGCCGGCGGTCGCGCTGAAGGTTCTCTACGGCGAGATGGGTTCGATCGTGGTCACCGGTGCGCGCGTGGTGCCGAGGCGCCTCGAGGAGCTGGGCTACGAGTACCGGCAGCCGGAGCTCGAGCCGGCTTTGCGCGCCGCCGTAGGGCGGTAACGCGGGGCGCGGCGGCCGCCGCTCTGCCGGACGTGGCGGGTCACGCCCGGGAACCTAGGCCAGCGCGTTGCGCAGGTCCTCGACCAGGTCCTCCGGCGCCTCGATCCCGCACGAGAGCCGTACGAGATCGGACGGAACGGCCGCGGCCGAACCCTCCACCGACTGGTGCGTCATCGCCTGAGGCACCTCGATCAGCGACTCCACCCCGCCGAGCGACTCGGCGAGGGTGAACAGCTTCGTCCGCGCGGCGATGCGCGTGGCGTCCGGGTGGCGGAACGAGACCATGCCGCCGAAGCCCGGCCAGCGAACATCGGTAACGCCTGGCTGGTCGCGCAGGAAGTCGCTCACGCCGCGCGCGTTCTCCGTGTGCGCCGCCACACGCAGGTGCAGGGTTCGCAGGCCGCGGTGCACGAGAAAGCAGTCGAACGGGCCCGGCACGGCCCCCACGGCGTTCTGCACGAAGCGCACCTGCTCGTGCAGGTCCGGGTCGCGCACGATCACCGCCCCGCCGACTGTGTCGGAGTGGCCGCCCAGGTACTTCGTTGTGGAGTGCACCACGGCGTCGGCGCCCAGCTCGAGCGGCCGCTGCACGACTGGAGTCGCGAACGTGTTGTCCACAACCACGAGGGCATCGCCCTTGCGGTTCACGATCTCGGCGATGTCCACGACGTTCAGCAGCGGATTGGTGGGCGTCTCCACCCAGATCAGGCGCGTCTCGGGCCGCATGGCTGCGGCGACCGCGTCGAGATCGGTCTGATCCACGAGGTCGTACTCGAGGCCAAAGCGCGACAGCACCTTGTCCACCAAGCGATAGGTGCCGCCGTAGAGGTCACCCGGCAGCACTACGTGGGCGCCGGAGTCGGTGGCCGCGGTGAGGAGCGCATGGCTCGCGGCCATGCCGCTGGCGAACGCGCTGCCGAGTCCGCCCTCGAGCTCGCCGAGTGCGCGCTCGAGCGCCGCGCGCGTGGGGTTGGCCGAGCGCGCGTAGTCGAAGTCCTCGACGAACTCGCCGGGCGCGCGCTGGGCGTAGGTGGAGGTCTGGTGGATCGCCGGGATCACCGAGCCGTACGACGGATCCGGCTCGAGGCCGGCGTGCACGGCGCGGGTGGCGAACTGGCTCATCGAGCGAGTGCCTCGAGGAGGTCCGCACGGGTGACGATGCCGGCGGGCCGCCCCCCCACGGTGACCATCAGCGCCTGACGCTCGCCGGCGAGAAGCGTGACGGCCTCGGTGGCCGTGTCCTCCGCGGAGATCGCCGGGAACGGTGGCTCCATGACATCGACGACGTCGGCGCCGAGGAGGGCCGGGTCTTCCACCGCGTGGCGGAGGAGACCGCGCTCGCCCACCGAGCCGACGATCGCGTGCGAATCGTGCCCGCTCACCACTGGCAGCTGCGACACACGGTGCTCGTGCAGGAGCGCAACGGCATCGCGGACCTTGTCGTGAGCGCGGACGCTCACGAGCGGCGGCACCTCGCCGCCCTCGTGCTTGCGAGCGAGCACCTCGCCAACGGTCTGCTCACGCGTGCGCTCGAGCAGCCCGTACTGCGTCATCCATGCGTCGTTGAAGACCTTCGACAGGTAG
This sequence comes from Thermoleophilaceae bacterium, assembly GCA_025928345.1. Classification (GTDB taxonomy): domain Bacteria; phylum Actinomycetota; class Thermoleophilia; order Solirubrobacterales; family Thermoleophilaceae; genus JAICJR01. Next base: position 10,607 of record JAICJR010000034.1, read on the forward strand.
TTGCGGCCACCGTCCGGCAGGATCACGGCCACCATCGCCTCGGGATCGTCGATCTCGCGCGCCACCTGCAGCGCAGCCCAGACGGCCATGCCGCTGGAGCCGCCTACGAGCAGTCCCTCTTCGGCCGCCAATCTGCGGGTGGTGAGGAAGGCGTCGCGGTCCGACACGGTCACGTACCGATCGACGATGCCCGGATCGAACGTGCCCGGCCAGAAGTCCTCGCCCACGCCCTCGATCAGATACGGCTTGACCTCCTCGTTCGAGTAGATCGAGCCCACCGGATCGGCGCCGATCACCTGGATGGCCGGGTTCTGCTCCTTGAGGTAACGGCCGGTGCCGGTGATCGTCCCGCCCGTGCCGACGCCCACCACCAGATGTGTGATGCGCCCGCCGCTCTGCTGCCACAGCTCGGGGCCGGTGCTCTTGTAGTGCGCCTCGGGGTTGGCCGGGTTGAAGTACTGGTTGGGCTGGAACGCTCCCGGGATCTCCTCGGCCAACCGGTCGGCGACGCGGTAGTAGGACTCGGGCGAATCAGGCGAAACCTCGGTGGGCGCGACCACCACCTCGGCGCCGTAGGCGCGCAGCAGGTCGATCTTCTCCTTCGACATCTTGTCCGGCATGACCGCGACCACCCGGTAGCCCTTCAGGCGCGCGGCTATCGCCAGCCCGGTGCCGGTGTTGCCGGAGGTGGGCTCGACGATCGTGCCGCCCGGCTTGAGAAATCCGTCCCGCTCTGCCGCCTCGATCAGCGCCAGCGCGACGCGATCCTTGATCGAGCCCCCCGGGTTGAGCGCCTCCACCTTCGCAAGCAGCTGGGGCCGCAGTCCGGCTCCCAAGCGGCTCAGGCGCACGAGCGGAGTGCCGCCGATCGCCTCCAGGATCGTGTCTTTGATGTCAGTGCCGGTGGTGTCAGTGATCGCGCGCATGCCCGGAGTCTGACAGATGTTCGATTGTGTCATCAACTATTCGCAGGAAGTTCTGGCATCTGCAGTTTTTGTTTGTATTTATTCCGTCCGGCCTGTAACAATCAACCTTATGCCGAACAATCTCGATGCCGTCGATCGCGCGATCCTGGAAGCGTTATCCGAGGATGCGCGCATGCCCAACAACCGGCTCGCCGAGCGAGTGGGCATCGCGCCGTCCACCTGCCTCGCGCGGGTGAGCTCGATGCGTGAGCGCGGGGTGCTGCTCGGCTTCCATGCGGAGATCGATCTGGCGGCACTCGGCCGGCCGCTACAGGCGATCATCGCTGTGCGGTTGGCGGCGCACGCGCGCGAGCAGATCGACGCGTTCACGAACGACGTCCGCCAGCTCCCAGGCGTGCTGTCCGTCTTCCACATGACCGGGGTGACGGACTACCTGCTCTGGGTCGCGGCTGCCGACATGCAGGAGCTGCGCGACTTCGTCGTCGATCACCTCGCCACGCATCCAGCGGTGGCACATGCGGAGACGTCGCTGATCTATGAGCACCGGCGCGGACCGGGCATCTGGGGCGCGGCGGAACCTGCTCACTCGTGAAGGTTCCCCAGCCTAGGTTCTGACCACCCCGAGGGCACGCCCCTGAACCAGGCCCGCGGCCACCACGGCTGCGCGCGGGCGCGGGTTCATCAGGTTGCCGCCGAACGCCTCCACCGACTTCGCGTCGGGCGCGACGATCTTCACCCGCACGCCGCGGCGTTCCAGAGCCATCGCCTCCACCGTGGCCGCCGAGCGGGACACGATGCCAAGCGATCCCGCAAGTGCACCGCGCAGCGAGCCGGTGGGGTTCAGGCAGAGCACCCTCCCGCCACGCTCGACCGATGCGGCGTCGAGATTGGTCGGGCTCCAGGCGCCGCCGTCGACGTATTCGCGGCCGCCGATTTTGACGGGCTCGAACACACCCGGAATTGCGCACGACGCCTCGACCGCCTGCCCGACGGATGCCTCGGGTGCGCCCGGCGCACCGAACATCACGCGCTTGCCCGTGCCCAGGTCCACCGCCGACACCTGAAGCCGGCCGTCCCAGCGGCCGCCCTCGCGGTCGAGGTGCTCGCCGAGGCCGCGCAGTGACCGCCGCCCCGTCGGGGCCATGCTCAGCAGAGTTCGGCGGAAAAGCGCGCCGCCGGGCGCCGTGGTGCGCAAGCCTGCCGCGGCGAAAGGAGCGGCGGCTCCGCGCGCGCCCTGGAGTGCGAGCCGCGTCAGACGTCCGGGTACACGGCCGCCGTTGCCCGGCCCCGGCGAGTCGTCGTCCACCGCGGGCTGCTCCGGCATCCTGCCGAGCCGGGACCGCGGATCGATACCCGCCGCCAGCACCGCCGCCACGATCGACCCGGCCGAGGTGCCGACGAATGCATCCGCCTCACGCGGATCGAAGCCGCTCTCTTCCTGCATCCCCACGAGCACGGCCAGCATCCACGCCTCGCCGAGGACCCCGCCCCCGCCGAGCACCAGCACGTCCGGCTTCTTGAATCCGGCCATCCCCGAGTCTTACCCGACGGCGGTCCGACGGCCGTCCATCACGTGCCACAGCGTGGTTGCGAGCGCCACGGCGGCGATCACGATGCTCGCTCCGGTGACTGCCGTCCGCAGCGACAGCTGGTCGCTCACCACGCCAACCGTGATCACCGTGATGCTCACGCCGGTATAGAGGCAGGTGATGAACGCCGCCGTGACCTCTCCACGCCGCTCGGGCGGCGCGAGCTGGTTGATCTCGGCCTGTGAGCCGAAGTAGCCCAGCCCGAGCCCGAGGCCGCCGAGCAACGCGGCGGCGAGCACGAGCGGGAGCGACTGCGCGGGGAAGGCGAGCACCAGTAACGCCAAGCCGGCCACCAGCAACACGAGCCCGGCGGGCTGCGCGGTGCGCGGCGAAACAAGTCCCCTGACGCCGAGCACTTGGACCGGACAGGCGGCTGCCAGCATCAGCGCGCTGATGGCACCGAGCAGCGCGAGATCGCTGGTGTCGAGCAGCTTGGCCGCGTAGGACGGGATCACGGACAGGTAGAGCGAGCCAACGGCCCACACCGATGCACCGGTGAGGCTCGCGCGGGCGAAGCGCCGGCGCTCGGCACGCGGCACGGAGGGTCGCTGCAGGCGCCACTCGCCGCTCGGCTCGCGCGGCTCCCGAATCGCCGCAACGAGCAACGCCGTGAGCAGGGTCGCTGCGATCCCCACGATGTAGGGGAGATGCAGCGGCGCCGGTGCCCACTGGGCGAGCGCACCCGCCAGGAGCGGGCCGGCGGCGCTGCCGCCGCTCTGCGCCAGCACCGTGGCGAGCGCGGCGCGCTCGTGGTCGCCGTCAGGGTGGAGCTCCACAAGAGCCGCGGCGGCCGTGCCCACCACCGCTCCGAGCGAGGCGCCCTGCACCGCCCGGGCCACGAACAGCCACGCGGTGTCCTTGGCGGTCGCGAGCAATGCGAGTCCTACGGCCCCAGCGAGCAAGCCCCCCACGAGAACCGGCTGGCGCCCCACCCGGTCCGAGAGCTGTCCAAACAGAAGCAGCGACGGAATCAGGACGATCGTGTACGTGGCGAAGATCAGCGTCAGCTCTGTGGCCGAGAAGCCGAAGTGCTGGCGATAGACCGCATAAAGCGGAGTGGCGAGGTTGCCGTCCGTGAGCAGCACGAACAGCGCCACCGCCCCCACAAGAAAAGGCCCCCTGGAGCCCGGCTCGAGTAGCGCGGCGGCGCGTGCTCGTGCGGGCGGCTTCGATTGTGCCGTGGCGGGCTGCGGCATCGTCCTTAGGCCGCGTAACCGCAAATCTCGCCCGCTAAACGCTTGCGCGCTAGTCGACCAGTGTGTCCCTATCGCGGTGGCGCAGCCGCCCCCACAGCGTCTCGATCGCGGCGCCGATCATCACCAGGATCAATCCCCAGGCGACGAACTCCACGAGTATCAGCAGCGCCGTGCCCACGGGCTACTCGTCCCGCCCGGCGGCGTGCCGCTCGGCACGTGCCTCCGCCACCGTCTGAGCGCCGCGGCGCGGGATCGGCCCCTGCACCTTCCAGCGCGAATCCTCCTTCGCCGGCCACAACAGCCAGATCACGACCGCGACGAAGGTGAGCAGGAGTCCCGTGGCGAGTCCCGGCTTCTCGCCGTAGCCCTTACGGTCGGACAGCCACGAGGCGATGATCGCCGACGCGAGCCAGATGTAGGTGAGCCAGAGCGCCTTTGCGCCGAGCAGTGCGAATACGGTGATCATGCTCCCAGGTACGCCTTCTGCACTTCGGGGTTCTGGCGCAGCGCCGACGATTCGTCGGTGAGCGCCACGGTGCCGGTCTCGAGCACGTAGCCGCGCTTCGACACGTCGAGCGCGAAGTTCGCGTTCTGCTCCACGAGGAGGATTGTGGTGCCCTGGCGGTTGATCTCGGCGATCGTCTCGTAGATCCGCTCCACGAGCACGGGGGCGAGCCCCATCGCCGGCTCGTCGAGAAGCAGCAGCCGCGGATTCGACATCAGCGCCCTGCCGATGGCGAGCATCTGCTGCTCGCCGCCGGACATCGTCCCGGCCTTCTGCTTCTCCCGCTCCTTGAGGCGCGGGAAGAGGTCGTACACGCGGTCGAGGTCATCCCTGATGCGCTCGTCGCGGCGCAGGTACGCGCCGAGCTCGAGGTTCTCGCGCACCGACATGCGCGAGAAGCAGCGCCTGCCCTCGGGCGCCTGCGAGATGCCGAGCCGCACGATCTCCTGCGGCGCCGTCTCGCCGATCTCCTTGCCGTCGAACTTGATCGTGCCCTCGCGCGGCGGCGTGAGGCCTGAGATCGAGCGCAGGGTTGTGGACTTGCCCGCGCCGTTCGAGCCGATCAGGGTGACCACTTCGCCTTCGTTTACCTCGAGCGAGATCCCCTTCAGCGCGGCGATGTTGCCGTAGTAGGTGTGGAGGTCCTGTACCTCGAGCAGCGCCATCGCTAGTGGTCTCCGACGGAAATTCGGTCGCGGCTCGGCGAGCGAGAACCGAGCCTGGGTGGGCACGCGAGCGCAGTCAATGCAGCGCATTGGCGAGCATCGCGGGGCCGGCCAGGCGAAGGGTCGCAGCCGCCGAACGCGATCGTATTTGCGGAGGCGACCACCTACTCCCCCGTCTGCTTTCCGAGGTATGCCTCCACCACGCGCGGGTTGCCCCGCACCTCCTCGGGCTTGCCCTCCGCGATCTTCTCGCCGTGGTCGAGCACGGTGATGTACTCGGACACGTTCATCACGACCTTCATGTCGTGCTCGATCAGCAGGATCGTGAGCCCCCGCTCGTCGCGCAGCCTCTGCATGAACGCGCGCAGCCGCTCGGACTCCTGCGGGTTCATGCCCGCCGTTGGCTCGTCGAGCAGCAGCATCTTCGGGTTCGAGGCGAGCGCGCGCGCGATCTCGACGCGCCGCTGGTCGCCGTAGGACAGGTTCACCGACATCTGGTGAAAGTGGCTCGAGCGCAGCCCGACGAACTCGAGCAGCTCGGCGGCCTTCTCGTGTGCCAGCCGCTCCTCCTTGCGGACGGACGGGAGCCGGATGATCGAGCCGAACAGCCCCGCCTGCATGCGCGCGTGAAGGCCCACCATCACGTTCTCGAGCGCGGTCATCGTGGCGAACAGGCGGATGTTCTGGAACGTCCGCGCCATGCCCGCGGCGAGGATCCGGTCGGGCCGCGCGCGCGTGATGTCCTTGCCGTCGAACGCGATCGCGCCGGCGTTCGGCTTGTACAGCCCGGTGAGCATGTTGAAGAACGTGGTCTTGCCCGCGCCGTTCGGGCCGATGATCGACACGATCGAGCGGCGCGGCACCGAGAACGTGACCTCGTCCACCGCCACGAGGCCGCCGAAGATCTTCGATACGCCGCTCGCCTCGAGGATCGTGCCGTTGGACGAGCCCGGCTCCGCCACGCGCGGACCGTCCGCGGTGGCTGCCGGCGCGGTCTGCGGGGCCACTTCGCTCATACGCTCACCTCGATCGGCATCTCAGAGTCGCCGGCGCCGACGCCCTCCGTGAGCTCGAGCTTGCGCCTACGTTCAGGAATCAGCCCCTGCGGCCGCAGCACCATCATGATCACGAGCAGGAAGCCGAAGATCCCGAAGCTCAGGTCCGTGAGGTCGAAGTTCAGCCCGATGTGGTGGGGCAGCGACTTGAACGTGTTCGGAATGAAATACGTGTTGATGTAGGACAGAACGATCGCCCCCGCCACCACTCCCCAGATGCTCCCGAGCCCGCCGAGGATGATCATCGCGAGGATGAAGATCGAGAACGAGAACTCGAACTGATCCGCGTTCACCGTGTTGAAGTAGGCCGCGAAGAAGGCGCCCGCCATGCCGCCGAGCCCCGCGCCCGTGGCATAGGCGAGCAGCTTGGTGCGGACGAGCGGCACGCCCATGCTCGCCGCCGCCACCTCATCCTCGCGCACCGCAATCCAAGCGCGGCCGAGCCGCGAGTCGCGCAGGCGGAAGCTGACGAACAGCGACAGCAGCGCCATGCCGAGCGCGGTCCAGTACCAGGGTCTCAGGTCGAGCGGGCCGAAGCTGGCGAGTCCGGGCAGGTCCGGCGAGTCGATCGGCGTGATGCCCTGGCGCCCGGCCGTGACGGCGTAGCCGAACGGCTTGAGCGAGTCGCCGTTGATCGCAACGCGCCCGATGATCTCGCCGAACGCGAGCGTGACGATGGCGATGTAGTCGCCACGCAGACGCAGGGTCGGTAACCCGATCAGCACCCCGAAGATCGCGCACACGATCACCGCGGCCACCAGCACGAGCAGGAAGTTGAAGTGGATCCCGGGCAGCTGGCCGGTGACGCCGGTGACGCCGATGTGGAGGCCCTTGCCGTGGTTCACCTGCGCGTAGAAGCTCGACCCGAACCAGCCGATCGTGAACGCGCCGAGTGCGTAGAACGCGACGTAGCCGAGGTCGAGCAGGCCGGCGAAGCCCACCACCACGTTCAGGCCGAGCGCCATCACCGCGTAGGCGAGCGCGCGCGTGGCGTTGTCGATGAACGTGCCGCCTGCGGTGAAGAAGAACGGGAGGACTATGAAGAAGACGAGCACGGCGACGCCGATGGCGCGCCGCACGTTCGGGTGCAGGCCGTCCCAGGCGTCGCCGATGCTGCGGAAGAAGTCGCGGATGGCGGTCATCCGGCCTCCCTGGTCTCCTCGCCGAGCAGCCCCTGCGGCTTGAAGACCATGATCAGGATCAGGTAGGCGAACACGATCGCGGGCGTCCAGGTGGAGTTGATCCTGTCGTCCGAGATCTGCTGGATGCAGCCGATGATCAGGCCGCCGAGGACGGCGCCCTGCAGGTTCCCGATGCCGCCCATCACCGCCGCCGTGAAGGCGATCAGGCCGGCCTCGAAGCCCTGGTCGAAGCGGATCGTGGTGTTGTAGAGCGCATAGATCAGGCCGGCCGCGCCGGCCATCAGCCCGCCGAGCAGGAACGTGAGCGAGATCGTGTGGTCCACGTTGATGCCCATCAGCCGCGCGGCTTCGGGGTCCTGCGCCGTGGCGCGCATCGCCTTGCCGAGCCGGCTGTTCTGCACGAACGCCACGAGCAGCAGCACGAGCGGGATGGTGATTCCGATCGCGAGCACGTCCGCGTTGATGATGTGGACGCCGCCGATGTTGACCAGAATGTGCTGCGCGTCCACGAGGTCGTCCACGCCGTGCTGCGAGCCGCCGAGCCACTCGAGCCCGACGTTCTGCAGGATGAACGAGAAGCCGACCGCCGTGATGAGCGGCGCGAGCTTTGGCGCATGGCGCAGCGGCCGGTAGGCCACCCGCTCGATCATCACGTTGAGCGAGCCGCACGCGATCATCGCGATCGCTCCCGCGACGATCAGGCCGCCGACCCTGCCGAGCGTGCCGGTGCCGAGGGTCACCCCCAGCGTGCCCCACATCCCGAAGGACACGAACGAGCCGATCATGAAGACGTCGCCGTGGGCGAAGTTGATCAGCTCGATAATTCCGTAGACGAGCGTGTAGCCGATGGCGACGAGCGCCCAGATCGCGCCGTTCGAAACCCCGTCCTTGAGGTTCTCGAGGATGTGTGCGAAGCCGTGGCCGTGGGCGAGGTCGCTGGCCATGAACGCCAGCGGCAGCGCCAGCAGGACGATGATCAGGCCATAGCGCGAGAGGAAGCGCTGTATCGCCTCGAACGGCGCGGCCCTCGTGGCCCTTACGGGAATGCTGGCGGCTTCCAAACCCCTCTCCGAGTCCGAGTGTAAGTCAAAGTCGGGGGGAGCGGGCACTGGATTTGTGCCCACTCCCCCCGGAACATCCGTGTCTTTCTAGCCAGCGCTGGGCTTGACCACGCGGCTGAAGACGATCTGGCCGTTCTTCACCGAGTAGAGCCCGTAATCGGTGATCGACGTATCACCGTTCTTGTCGATGCTGAACGTGCCAAGAACGCTCGGGAGGTTCTTGGTCGAGAACAGCGCGTTGATCACGTCCTGACGGTTGTTGCCGTTCGAGCCGGCACGCTTGATGGCGTCGAGCGCAAGGCTCATCGCCGCGTAGCCGTAGATCGCGTACGGGTTGAGGTTGCCCTTGCCGTACTTGGCCTCGTATTGCTGGAAGAACTTCTTTCCGGCCGGCGGGTAGCTGCCCGGATCCAGCGTTGCAACCGTGCACTGCAGACGGCTGTCGAGGCTGGTCGGAACGCCGCCCTCCTTCGGGCTGACCCAGCCGGACTCGCAGAAGCCGTCCGGCGCGTAGATCTTCGCGTTCGGGATGCCGGCCGCGATGTCCTTCGTGAGCTGCACGCCGTTGTTGTCGACGATGCCGCTCAGGAACACGCAGTCAACGCCCTTCCCGGCGAGCTTCGATGCCACCGAGCGGTAGTTCGCCGCCTTGGAGTCCCAGCCGTCGTTGCCGAGCGGCGGGATGCCCGCGGTCTTGAGCGAGTCGCTCGTGTTGGTGGCGAGGCCCTGTCCGTAGACCTCCTTGTCGTTCAGGATGTACGGCTTCTTGCAGCCGTCGGACTTCATCACCGTCGCGACCGCAGCGCCCTGGATCGTGTCCTTGGGCACCACGCGCACGTAGTTGCGCTTGCCGGTGGGGTAGTACTTCTCCGGCTCGCCCGGTGACGCGCCCGCCGCATTCGACGTGAGGCCCACCGCGGTGTTGGCCGGACTGATCTGCCCGATGCCTGCGCGGTTGAGAATCGGGATCGAGATTGCGCTCGCGCCCGAGTTGAACTCACCGATGTACAGGATCGTCGACTTGTCCTGGGCCGCCTGACGGGCGTCGGACGAGGTCTGCCCCGGATCCCACTTGCCCGTCTGGGCAGTGGAGTCGTCGAGCGACTTGTAGTTGATCGTGAACTGGCCCGCCTTACCACCGGCTTGGTTCAGGGCGAGCTTGATCCCGTTGACCAGGGCCTCTGAGTTGGTCCGGGATGCGCCCTGCAGCGGCAGACTCGAGTAGACCGTCAGCGTCTTTCCGCTGGCGGTGCTGCCGGTACTGCTGCCACTGCTTCCACCGCCACAGGCGGCCACAAACACAGCCAAGCCGGCGACGAGCATGCTGGATACAGCAAACCTACGTCCTCGCACGGACTGTCCCTCCTCTAAAAGAAACGAGCTCCAACTAGCGCGGCCATCCTAACCCAGGATCCAGCGGATTCCGGTTGTGCTGCCGCGATCTTCGGTTAAGGCTTTGTTGGCCTGTCTGTATGTTCCAGCGCGATGAGAGTCGGCGTTCTCACCGGCGGTGGCGACTGTCCCGGGCTCAACGCCGTGATCCGCGCGATCGTGCGCAAGGGAATCGACCGTTACGGGCACGCGATCGTCGGCTTCCGTGACGGCTGGCGCGGGCCGCTCGAGAACGCGTACACCGAGCTCACGATCGAGTCCACGCGCGGGATTCTGCCGCGTGGCGGGACCATTCTCGGCTCCTCGCGCACGAACCCGTTCAAGCGCGACGGAGGCGCCGAGCAGATCCGCGAGAACCTGCGCGGACTGCACCTCGACGGCCTGATCGCGATCGGCGGCGAGGACACGCTCGGCGCCGCCTGCAAGCTGAGCGAGATGGGCATCAACGTGGTCGGCGTGCCGAAGACGATCGACAACGATCTTGGCGCGACGGACCTCACTTTCGGCTTCGACACCGCGGTTCAGGTGGCCAGCGACGCGATCGACCGCCTGCACACCACCGCCGAGAGCCACCACCGGATCATGATCGTGGAGGTGATGGGCCGGCACGCGGGCTGGATCGCGCTGCATTCCGGCCTGGCCGGCGGCGCCGACGTGATCCTGATTCCCGAGCGGCCCTTCGACATCGAGGAAGTGGTGCGGCTCATCCAGCGCCGGCACGCGCGCGGGCGCTACTTCTCGATCGTGGTCGCGGCGGAGGGCGCCACGCCCAAGGCGGGCACGCTCGAGGTGATGAGCCAGGGGACCGACGAGTTCGGCCACGAGCGGCTCGGCGGCATCGGCTACCTGCTCGAGCGGGAGATCGGCGAGCGCACGGGCTTCGACTCGCGCGCCACCGTGCTCGGCCACATCCAGCGCGGCGGGACGCCCACCGCATTTGACCGCGTACTCGCCACGCGCCTCGGGGCTGCGGCCATCGACGCGGTGAGCGAGGGCAAGTGGGGCCAGATGGCGGCGCTGCGCTCCACGCGGATCGAGATGGTGCCGCTCGGCGAGGCTGTGGCGGAGCTGAAGACGGTGCCGCCGGAGGAGTACGAGGCGGCGGAGGCGTTCTTCGGCTAGGTGCGGCTGCTCCCGCGTTTACGGCAGCAATAAGGGCAGCCACGCAGCGAAGGTTCCTGGATGGACCTCGCATACCGGGGTCGATCCAGCACACTTAAGCCCGCTCCCGCCTGGACCCATCCCCTTATTGCTGCTGTAAACGCGCGCGCGGGCGCGGCGCCTACGGCCGACCCGTGAGCCGCTCAATGAACGGCTTGACCGCCCGGACCGTGATCGCGATCACCACGACGAGGACCGTGACGAGGAAGGGGTCGACCGGTGAGCGGCCCCAGCCGAGGGCAAAGCCCACCAGCCAGAAGGCCAATCCTGCCGTGAGAGCGATAAGCACACCCATGAGCGGCGAGGCAGGTTATCGAAACGGCGCGACGGGTCAGCGCGGCGGCGATGCGAAGCGGCTGCGGACCTTCGTCACCGCGTTGAACGCCGCGAGCATCGCCTTCTCGCCGCCGGACCCCGTTTGAGGCAGCATTCCCAGGCCGCGGGCGAACGCGGCGCCGTCGTAGTAGGCGGTGTTGCGGGTGATCTTGCCGTCCTCGACCTCGATGCAGTCACAGCCGCGGATCTCCACCCTGCGACCGGTGGGCTCGATCCCCTGGAACGGCACTCCGCGGAACGTGCCGGTGGCTCGCCACTGGATCGCCGACGTGCCCGCCGTGGAGGTGGCCTGCTCGACGTTGAACTCGAAGTCCGGGAACGCGGCGAACAGCTCGCGGAAGAACTCCCGCACCTCGCCGGTGCCGCGCAGGATGCCGACGGGCGTGATGTCCTCGATCACGTCGTCGGCCAGGTGGGCGATCATCGCGTCGAGATCGCGCGCCTTAACCGCCTCGAAGTAGCTGAGCGCATGCTCCTCGGTGGACTGAGCCTTGGTCTTTCGCTTGGTCGTGGTGGCCATGCGGCCACCCTACAACGCTGCCCGGCGGCTACAGCGCTGACGCGAGCTCCGCCACCACCCCGGCCACGGCGTCCGCGCCGCCCTCTCCGGCGGCTCGCACCACGCGGCTCCCAACGATCACACCGTCCGCGACCTCCGCAACCTGGCGCGCGTGGTCGGCGGTGGATATGCCGAAGCCAACGGCCACCGGCACGCTCGCGGCGTCGCGCACGCGCTTCACCGTGTCGCGCAGCTCGGGCGGCAGCTCGGTGCGCTCGCCGGTCGTGCCCGCCACCGACACCGTGTAGACGAACCCGCGCGCGTCCGCCGCGATCTGCGCGAGCCGCTCGGGTGGGGTGTTGGGCGCCGCGAGCGGCACGAGCGCGAGCCCGTGGGCGTCGCACACCTCGCGCAACCCGCCGGCCTCGTCGTGCGGGAGGTCCGGCACGATCAGCCCGGCCGCCCCTGCCGCGGCGGCTCGCTCCACAAACGCGCTGTCGCCTCCGGCGAGCACGGCGTTCGCGTACACCATCAGCACCACAGGCACCTGGTCGGCCAGGGATTCGCACACACGCAGCACGCCGTGCAGCGTCGCCCCGGCCTTCAGCGCCTCGGTGGCGGCGGCGTGGATCACAGGGCCGTCGGCCAGCGGGTCCGAGAACGGGACGCCGAGCTCGAGCAGGTTCGCTCCCGAGTCGATGCACGCCTCCCCCACCTCGCGCGAGGTGCCGAGATCGGGAAAGCCGGCCATCAGGTAGGGCATGAGCGCCGCGCTCCGCCCGTGCGAGGCGAACGCGGCCGCGATGCGGTCACTCAAGCCCGAGCACCTCGGCGAGGTCCTTGTCGCCACGCCCCGAGAGCGTGACGAGGTCCGGGCCGGGCCCGGGATTGGCGAGCGCCCACGCGATCGCGTGGGAGGACTCGAGCGCCGGGATGATCCCCTCGAGCCGGCAGGTGCGCCGGAAGGCGTCCACCGCCTCGGCGTCGGTCACCGCCAGGTAGGTGGCGCGGCCGGTGTCGCGCAGGTAGGCGTGCTCGGGCCCCGAGCCCGGGTAGTCGAGCCCGGCCGAGATCGAATGCGCCTCGAGGATCTGGCCCTCCTCGTCCTGGAGCACCGCGGACATCGAGCCGTGCAGCACGCCGCGCGCGTTCGTGGTGAGCGGCGCGCCGTGGCGGCCTGTGTCGATCCCCTCGCCGCCCGCCTCCACGCCTACGAGATCCACGTCCGAGTCATCCACGAACGCCACGAACGTTCCGAGCGCGTTCGACCCTCCTCCCACGCAGGCGATCACGCGCGCGGGCAGGCGGCCGGTGCGGTCCAGAAACTGCGCGCGCGCCTCGTCGCCGATCACGCGCTGGAGGTCGCGAACGAGCGCCGGGAACGGCGCCGGCCCGACCACGGAGCCGATCACGTAGTGCGTGCCTTCGACATTCGCCACCCAGTCCCGGATCGCCTCGCTCACCGCTTCCTTGAGCGTGCGGGCGCCGGACTCCACCGGCGTCACGGTCGCGCCCAGCAGGCCCATGCGCTCCACGTTCGGCTTCTGCCTCCGCATGTCCTCGGTGCCCATGTAGACGACGCACTCCACGTCGAGCAGCGCGCAGGCAGTAGCGGTGGCCACGCCGTGCTGGCCCGCGCCGGTCTCCGCGATGATGCGCGTCTTGCCCATGCGCTTTGCGAGCAGCACCTGGCCGAGGGCGTTGTTGATCTTGTGCGCGCCGGTGTGGTTGAGGTCCTCGCGCTTTAGGTAGATGTCGCGGCCCCCGGCCTCCGAGAGTCGCGACGCGTGGTAGAGCGGGGTCGGCCTTCCTACGTAGTCGCGCAGGAGGCCTGAGAGCTCGAGCTGGAAGCTTGGGTCTTCACGCGCCTCGAGCCACGCCTTTTCGAGCTCGTCGAGCGCCGGGATGAGGGTCTCCGGCACGTAGCGGCCGCCGTACGGGCCGAAGCGCTGCGGAATCGCGCTCATGCCGCCACCGCCGTGTCCGCCTGGGTTACCGCGCGGAAGAACGCCTCCACCTTCGCCGGGTCCTTGCGGCCGGGTGAAGCCTCGGTTCCGCTGGCGGTATCGACCGCGAACGGCCGCGTGGCCGCTATCGCGGCACCCACGTTGTCGGGCGTGAGCCCGCCCGACAGCACGACCGGGGCATGCCCGCCGTGGCCCTTCACGAGGTCCCACTGGAACGTCTCGCCCGTGCCGCCGACGTGCCCGGGCTTGTACGCGTCGAGCAGGTGATAGTCGGTCTCGAACGAGGCGAGCGCGCGGATGCTGCCGGCGTCCTTCACGCGCACGGCCTTCATCACCTTGCAGCCGGTGCGGCGCGC
>JAICJR010000210.1 GCA_025928345.1 Thermoleophilaceae bacterium
GCGCCGACATCATCGTGAACACGGATGCCGACAACCAGTACAACGCCGGCGACATCCCAAAGCTGATCGCGCCGATCATCGCCGGGCACGCCGACATGGTGGTGGGCGCGCGCCCGATCGAGAACATCGAGCACTTCTCCCCGGTCAAGAAGCGGCTCCAGCGCATCGGCAGCGCGGTGGTGCGCCGCGCGTCGCAGACGCAGATCGAGGACACCACCTCCGGCTTCCGCGCGTACAACCGCGAGGCCGCGCTGTCGGTGAACGTGGTGTCGAAGTTCACCTACACGCTCGAGACGATCATCCAGGCGGGGAAGATGACCGTCGCGATCGACCACGTGCCGATCGCGACCAACCCGAAGACGCGCGAGTCGCGCCTGTTCCCGTCGATGTGGGCGTACGTGCGGCGCAACGGCGTCGCGATCTTCCGCATCTACGCGATGTACGAGCCGCTGCGGGTGTTCACCGCGGCCGCGATCGTGCTCGGCATCGCCGCGATCGCGCTGTGGGCGCGCTTCTTCTCGGCCTACTTCGGCGGACACGGCGGCGGTCACGTGCAGTCGCTGATCCTCGGCTCCGTGGCGTTCATCGCCGCGGTGCAGCTCGCGGCGCTCGGTGTGGTGGGCGACATCCTCGCGGGCAACCGAGTGATCAACCAGCGCATCCTCGAGCGGGTGCGGCGGATGGAGCTGCAGCTCGGAATCGAGCCTTCGCACTACGAGCCGGGCGCGCAGCCGAGTGGCCAGCACGCGACCACGGGCGCCTCTGCCGGGCCAACGCCAGAGGACGAGCCCACTGGCGAGCGTGAGGCGGTGAAGCTGTGACGCAGGCGCCGCCCGAGTCCGTACCCACCGGCAACACCTTCGACAAGTACGGCTCCACCAACCCGGTGGTGAAGCGGCTGATGACCGGCTTCCACGGCACGCTCGACGAGCTGTGGGACAAGGCCGCGCCCGAGTCGGTGCTCGACGTCGGCTGCGGCGAGGGCGTGCTCACCTACGAGTGGGCTGAGCGGCTGGGCGACAAGCGCATCGTCGGGATCGACCTCGACGACCCGAAGCTGCGCGCCGAGTGGCAGAAGCGGCAGCGGCCGAACCTCGAGTACCGCGCAGAGGAGGCCACGTCGCTCTCGTTCGCGGACAACGAGTTCGACATGGCCACCGCGATCGAGGTGCTCGAGCACGTGCCGGACCCGGACGCGACCCTCGCCGAGATGGCCCGCGTGGCCCAGCGCTGGCTGCTCGTGTCGGTGCCGCGCGAGCCGCTCTGGCGGATGCTGAACATGGCGCGCGGTTCGTACTGGCGGTCGCTCGGCAACACGCCGGGACACGTGAACCACTGGTCGCGAGTCGGCTTCGTCTCGCTGCTCACCCGGCACGGCAAGGTCGAGGAGGTCCGCTCCCCGTTCCCCTGGTCGATGCTGCTTGTCCGCGTCGACTAGAGAAGCGTCGCCGGCTCCACCGGCACGGCCGGCGGACGCCGACGAGCGCGTAAAGACTTACGGGCGCGGCGCCGCGATCCTGTCCGTGGGGATCGGGGTCACGGGCCTCGTCACCTACGCGTACTTCGCGCTCGCGAGCCACACGCTCTCGAGCCACGACTACGGGCAGATCACGCTGCTCTGGTCGACCATCTTCATCGTGGTGTCCGTGCTCTACCGACCGGTGGAGCAGATGCTCTCGCGCACGATCTCGGACCGCGACGTGCGCGGCCAAACGGGTCACGAGCACCTGCGCGTTGCGGTGACGATCCAGCTCGCGCTTGCGGCGGTGTTCCTGGTAGTGGCGCTCGCGCTCCACCACCTGCTCAGGGACAAGCTGCTCGGGGGCTCGTCCACGTTGTATTGGGTGCTGATCGGCGCCGTGCTCGGCTATGCGGCGAGCTACTTCGCGCGCGGATTCCTCGCGGGCCACCGCCGCTTTGGCCTCTACGGCGGACTCGTCTTCATGGAGGCGATCTCGCGCTTCACGTTCGCGCTCGTCGTCGTTGTGGGCATCTTCTCCGGCCAGTCCGTGGTCGCGCTCGGCATGGTGGCGGCGCCGCTCTTCTCCCTGTCAGTCGTGCCGTGGGCGGTGCGGCGAAGCATCAAGCGAACCGATCCTGTTCGAGCGGACACCGACGAGATCTACCGGGACGAGATGGACGCGGCGGCCTCGGCTGAGCCGAGCGAGGAGGCGAAGTTCACGATGTCGCACGGCACGGGGTTCGCCGCGGCGGTGCTGCTGATCATGATCAGCGAGCAGACCTTCCTCAACGCCGGACCGCTGCTCGTTAAGGCCACCGAGGGAGCGTCGGGCGCTGCGGTGGCCGGCTTCGTGTTCAACGTCCTGCTGATCGCGCGGGCGCCGCTCCAGCTCTTCCAGGCGATCCAGACCTCGATCCTGCCTTCGCTCACGCGCATGGCCGTGGGCGGCGAGGACGACCCCTTCCGGCGGAGCGTGCGTCTCACGTTGAGCGCCGTGGCGGTTTTCGGTGGATGTGTGGCGCTCGCATTCCTCGCGCTCGGACCGTGGCTGATGCACGTGCTGTTCGGCGGCCATCACCACTACGCACGCGGCGGGCTCGTGGTGGTGGCGATCGGCATGGGCGTGTACCTGTCCGCCGCCACGCTCAACCAGGCGGCGCTGGCGCAGGCTCGGGCTCGCGAGGCAGCCGTGGCGTGGGTGTGCACGGCGATCGCGTTCATCGCCTACCTGGCGATCCCGTGGGGCTTCCACGACAGGGTGCTGCAGGTGGAGTTCGGCTACCTCGGCGCCTCCACCCTGCTGTGCACGCTGCTCTACCTGCTCTACCGCCGGCCGGTCTCAGTCGCGACCTAGCGCGGGCGCAGCACGTGGAGCTTCGCGTCCTGGTGCTCGATCGTGCGCACGTGGAAGAGCGAGCGCGCCGCGGCTAGGAAGCGGCGGCCACCTGCGCGGTCGGGGTCCGCGAGCCACACCTCGCCGTTCGGCTCGAGCAGGCGCGGGAGGAGCAGGAGCATCGCGTCCGCGTTCGCGACGGTGTAGAGCACGTCCGCGACGAGCACGATGTCGAACGGGCCACGCTCGGCGAGAGCGTCGGCATCGCGGTCCATGTCCGCCTGCACGACCGTTGCCTCGAGCTCGTTGAGAGCGAGCGAGTGCGCGGCGAACGCGATGGCGTCCTCATGCCCGTCCGAGGCGAGCACCGCGGCGCCACCGCGCGCAGCTGCGATCGTCGGCAGGCCGAGGCCGCAGCCGAGCTCGACCACGCGCGTGCCAGGACACGGCGGGTTTCTCGCCACGTGCGTGGCGAGCACCTCGCCGCTGGGCCACAGCCGCGCCCAGTACGGAATGGGCCTGCGGGCTGCCGCCTCCTCGTCACGCAGAGCCTCCCAATCGCTGGGGCGGACGAGGTAGACGTCGCCGCCCGGCAGCGCAACCTGCCGCACGGCGACGTCAAGCAGCGGCCCAGGGAGCTTGTGCTGAGCGCAGCCACGCAGCGCGGCGAGCCGCTCGGCGAGCGATGTCTGGAGGGCGATGAGAGCGTCTGTCACGGTCCCGGGAATCGAGGCGCTTACAGCAGCAATGAAGGGGTTACGGACGGTACCGTCCCAACTAGGTGTTGTCGGAGAACAGTTAGTTGGGACGCTTGGAGGGGACGGCCGCATCTGGACGCACCCCTTATTGCTGCAGTTCGCGCGCGCGACATCGCTGGCTGAAGGATTTGGCGGATGTAGGCACCCAAAAGCTTCAGCCGACGGAAGAAGACGCGCGCGGCGTGGAGAGCCACGCTCCCTACTCCCTACTCCCTACTCCCTGCAACTGCGGCGCCCAGCGGCGGCTCAAATCGGCTGCAACATCGAGTCGCCGCAGTTATGGCACTTCACATCATGCGTCGACGACATCCGCGCGATCGTCGAGTGGGCGCCGCAGTTCGGGCAGCCGGACAGCAGCTCGAAGCGGCGCAGGCAGTTCACGCAGCGGTAGCGGCCAGGGAGGTTGGTGCCGCGCAGCCATGGCTCGTTGCATCCCGGGCACGTCGCGCCGAGCTCGAACAGCGGTTCTTCGGTCAAGCCGCCGCCTCCGCCACTCGCCGCAGCCGTGCGATGAAGAAGCCGTCCGTTCCGTGGACGTGCGGGAGGAGCTGGAGGAAGCGCGGAATGCGCGGATGGCGGAACTCGGGATATGCGGCGGCGAGGTCGTCGGCCTCGAAGTCAGGATGGCGGGCGAGGAAGTTGTGCACCTGCTCCTCGTTCTCGCTCGGGGAAATCGTGCAAGTGGAGTAGACAAGCGTGCCGCCCGGACGGACATGGCCGGCCGCCGCCTCGAGCAGTCCCTCCTGCACGCGATTCAGCTCCCTGATCTGGTCCGGCTGCTTGCGCCAGCGCGCGTCGGGTCGCGCCTGCAGCGTCCCCAGATCTGAGCACGGCGGGTCGAGCAGCACGCGGTCATAGCCATCCTCGAACTCGCCGACGAAGTGCGCCGCGTCCTCGCAGCGCACGTCCACCCAGTGCGCGCCCATGCGGCGGCAGTTGGCCTGCAGCGAGTCGCAGCGCCCGGCATTGCGCTCCACCGCCACGAGCCGGCCGCGCCCGCGCATGAGCGCGGCGATGTGGGTGCTCTTCGCGCCAGGAGCGGCGCACAGGTCGAGCACCGTCTCGCCCGGCTGCGGGTCGAGCACCCGGGCGACGAGCATCGACGCGCGCGACTGCGGCGTCAGCGCCCCGGCCTCGAAGAGCAGCGATCCGTGCGCGTCGAAGGGCGTCTCGAGCACGAGGCCCTCAGGCAGTTCCTCGACCGGGTGCGACGTCACGTCGAGGTCATGGAGCACGTCGCGCAGCTCGTCGCGTGTGATCACCAGCTCGTTAGCGCGCACGGCGCTCTCGGGCGCCTCGTTGTCGCGATCGAGCAGCGCCACTGCCTGGTCTGAGCCGAGCGAGTCCCACCACATCCGGACGAGCCATTCGGGGTGCGAGTGCAGCACCGCCGCCTCGGCCGGCGACTCGGCGGTGAGCTGGGCAACGAGGCCTTCCGCCTCGCGTGTGGCGCGCCGCATCACCGCGTTGGCGAAGCGGTGCCCGCCGCCGCGCTCGAGCTTCGCCAGCTCCACCGTCTGCTCGACCGCCGCGTGGTCGGGCACGCCGCCGAGATAGAGGAGC
>JAICJR010000317.1 GCA_025928345.1 Thermoleophilaceae bacterium
CAGCCGTCGCAGTCGGGCGAGATACGGAACAGGCCCCCGTGGTCAGCGTCGAGGATCGCCGCGAAGACGCTCGGCGAGTCGAAACGCGGGCAGCAGTACCAGTCGATCGTTCCGTCGGTGCCAACGAGCGCGACGGTGTGCAGGTCGCCGATCAGGCCGTGCTCGGCGATGGGCAGGTAGCGCGCCCGCGATGACCGCCGAACTCCACCGGACACGACCCGCCCTACTCGGCCAGCACGGCCGTCGCACGCCATCAGCCAGCGTCCTCGTCGGCTTATGGCACGAGCACGAGTTTTCCCGTCGCCGCCAAGCGCTCGAGCAGCTCGTGAGCGCGACGAGCGTCGGACAGCGGCAGGCGCTCGGCCACGACCGGGTGGATCTTGTCCGCGCGGAGCAGCTCGAGCAGCGCGAGGAAGTCCTCCCGGAACCAATCCGGGTAGCGGGGACCTCCACCCACGGGAAGCGCTCGGGGACCTCCACCCACGGGAAGTACTTGGTGGCGGTCGCCGCGCAGCTTCTGGATCCGGTAGGCGAGCACCCGCCGGCGGGGCGACAGCAGGCCCCACAGCCAGACGGTCGCGGTCGCCGCGTACCACTCGATCCACCCACGCCAGCTCTTGCGCCCCTGCACGAGCGTGTTGTAGTGGCCGTACACGACAAGCCTTCCGCCGGGCCGCAGCGCGCGGAAGGAGCGAAGCGACAGCACGCCGCCGAGCCCGTCGAGTGCAACGTCCACGCCTTGCCCGGTCAGCTCGCGCACCCGCGCCACGAAGTCCTCGTTGCGGTAGTCGATCGCCACCGCGCCCAGCCGCTCGACCGCGGCGCGGTCGCGAGCCGAAGCGGTCCCATAGATGCGAAGCCCGGCCAGCGCTCCGAGCTCGAGCACCGCGGTGCCCACCCTGCCGGCCGCGCCGTGCACGAGCACCGTCTCCCCGCTCTCTACCATTGCCACGCGGTGAAGCAGCTGGTAGGCGGTCATGTAGGGGAACACGAGGCTCACGACCTCGGCCGGGTCGAGGTCCTCGGGCACCTCGACCGCGTTCGACTCCGGCACGCTGCTGGTGATCGTGCTCAGCTGCGCCGGCTGGATGGTGTTGTTGACTGCCTGCTCAACAGCCGAGCGCGCGTCTTGCGCCCAGTCGACGTCATCGATCACCGCCACGTAACCGTAGAAGCTCGGGATGCTCCAGGCAATCACCGCATGCAGCGCGGCGTCAGTGAGCCGGGCCTGCCGGGCGGCCAGACGCCGTGGTCTCAGCGTCACGGCTGAGGAGCTACGGGATGCCTCCGGGTCGCTACCGCCACGTCGGCTTGTGCTGGCACTCCCGGCCCGTGGTTATGTGACCCGGATGAGAGCAAGTTTTCGTCTGGGACGCATCGCGGGAATCCGCATCGGGGTCCACTGGAGCGTCTTGGTTATATTTGCGCTCATCGCCTGGGGGCTGGCGGCGTCGCGCTTCCCGGCCGCATACCCGCACTACAGCACCGGCGCCTACGTACTTGCCGGACTCCTC
>JAICJR010000129.1 GCA_025928345.1 Thermoleophilaceae bacterium
CCTTGTAGGACCCGAGCTGATTGTTCGTGAAGTAGACGCCCCACACGTTGATGAACTCGGCCAGGGTGAAGGGATAGAACTTCGCGGACTCCATGTGAATGACGCCGCTGGTGTCGTGCGTGTGGATCGGTGAGATGAAGCGGCCCTGCGGATCGATACCGACGTTGGCCGGCACCGGGGTCTGCTTGCCGTTGACGTAGATGTTGAGCTGTGCGTGCACGTGGTAGCCGACGTCCGTCTGCTGCGGGAAGTTGAACGCCTGGAGCCGCTGAGCGAGGTCGCTGTACTCGGGCTTCCACGGCGCGGGCGTGACCTGCAGGCCCACCTGCGTGCCGGCCGGCGTGCCCGTGTCGCCGCCGCTCTTGGTGGCGGTGGTGCTGGCCGTGCTGCTGCCGCCCCCGCCGCCACTTGAGACGAGGAGCACGATCACGACCGCCACGATGATGGCGAGCAGCCCCACACCGCCCCCGATCTGAAGACGGCGCCTGCGACCGGCGGCAGCCGCGGCCGCGCGCTCCCGCTCGAGACGCTCCTGCCGCAGGGCCTCCTTCTGTTCCTTGCGACTGCTCAAGGGAGGTAAAGGTAGTACGTCGGGCGGCGAATATCCGCTCGGGAAGACACGTCCTTAACGGGTCCTTACCTTTGGGCCGAGCGCCTCGACCCAGTCGAGATAGCGGCCGCAGAGCGAGCGGGCGCGCGCCGGTGGCAGGAAGGTGACCGGCTCGCGGCCCGACTCGTCGCTCAACACGAGCGGACCGAAGCCGGACTCGAAGCCGCCGCTTCCCGCGTGGAGGAGGCTCGGCGCGTCATAGACGATCCGCACCTGGTGAACCGTCCCGGCGCTGAGCCGCACCTGGCCCACCCTCACGAACGGCTCCCACTCGAGCACGCCGCGCGCGGAGGCGACCGGCTTGCCGTCGACGAACACGCGCAGCCCGGACTTGAACGTGCCGCCGAGCCAGATGCCGTAGGTGGTGTCGCGGGGCACTATCGCCCGCCCGTTCACAGCGCCGGCGCCCACCGGCTCGAGCGCGCCGGCGTGAGCGGGATCGATGAACCAGCCGGGCGGCACGTGCGCGTCCGTGAACTGGACCTCCACGGGCGCGACGCGCGGCGCAGCTGCCAGCTCACCGCCGGCCGGCACCTCACGCGCGAGCTTCTGCACGGACGCGCAACCGGGCACGTCCCCGGGCTCGAGCCCGCTGCCGAGCGGGAGGTCCGCCACCACCGCGCGCTGTGGCGTGGCTGGACGCTGCCACACGTCCCAGTAGCGCCCGCGCCACACGAGGCTGTACGGCGCTGGCGGACGGCTCTCGCTCGGCGCGCGGTGCAGGACGATTGTGCGATAGCCCATCAGCGTGCTCGGCGCGAAGCGGTCGAGGTCCGCCGAGGAGCCCTTCGGCACCTGCGTGCCGTCGCGCATCGGGATCACGTGCACGCGCAGCTCGGACGCGCTCTCCGCATCGAGCGAGCGCAGAAAGTGGCGCGCCCCGTAGGGCTCGTAATCGTTCATCAGAGCCGGCCCCTGTCCCGCGAAGCGCTTGCCGATCTGCTCCAGCTCGCCGAGCTGCTTGCGCGGGGCGAGATCGACGTTGCGGTAGGCGAGCGCGTTCGACCACAGCACGCCGCCGAGGAGCACAAGGGCGAGCGCCCCGCCGAGCCCGCGCCAGGCCCAGCCGCGGCGCACGAACAGGAAACCGGCTCCCACCATGGCCGCGAGCACGAACGCGGGCGACGCGGTGGCATACGCCTTTCCGTCCACCCACGGCGAGCCCACGGTGACCACCAGCACGCAAGCGAGACCCGTCGCAAGGACGAAGAGCGGTAGCTCCCACGACTCGCGGCTGATCGCGACGTACACCGCGGCAGCCGCCAGGACGCAGAGTACGGCGAGCAGGATGGTGGTCACGCTCGGGTGCACGGTGGGCCCGCGGAAGTCGGGCGCAGGCCAGATGCCGAGCACCTGGCTCACCTTGAGCGGCTGGCGAAGGTTGCCGAGCTCGGTGTCGCTCGTCAGTGTGCCCGCCGCGGGGTGGAGAAAGGTGCGCGCCGCGGCGATCGCGGGCGCCGCCAGCACGGCGGCTGCCGGCACGAAGACGAGCGCCTGCCGCACGGGCACCTCGCGCCGCTGCATGTGAACCGCGACGACCAGGGCCCCAAACAGCGCGGGGCTCAGCCACACCGCGCCGCCGATGCTCAAAGCGGACAGCCCCGCCGCGAACGCCACCGCCACCGGCAGCAGCGCCCGCCCCATGCGCGCCTCAAGCGCGGCGTCTATCGCGAGCGCGGCGGTGATCGCCACGAGCCACGCGGCGGCCACCTCCTTCACGCCTCCCCAGAGCGAGTAGCCGTACAGCGTGGCCGCCTGCGCGGCGGCGAATGCACACAGCGCCGCAAACGCGCGCGATCCGAGCGCCCTGCTCGCCAGCCAGTACAGCGTGAGCGCGAGCATCGCCGCCATGAACGCCATGTAGGGCTGGAACAGCCACGCGATGTCCTGGCCGGTGAGCTTGTGCCCGAGGCCGAGCGGCAGGAACGATCCGAGCGGGTAGCCCGTGCTGAGGTAGCTGTGGAGGGTGGCGCCGTAGGTGGAGGCGGGCAGGTGCGACAGGCTGCTGCCGTGCGCCAGCGCGTGGTCGGTGAGCGCGAGCCAGGTGGCCGTGTCGTCGAGCTTGATGTAGCCGGCGAACGTGGCCTGGCCTGACAGCACGATCGGCGCCGCATAGACCGCGAACACGCCCACGCTCGCCGCCGCCGCCCAGCCAAAGCCGGCGCCCGGCCGAAGTCTCCACGCGCGGCCGAGGACGAGCCCCGCCACCGTCGCGACGAGCACGAGCGGCAGCGCCAGCGACACCGTGACGGAGTTCGACACGGCGAGCTGCGCCAGCACCACCACGAGCGCGAGCCCCGCGGGCAGCAGCAGCGGCCGTGGCATGCGCGTGCCGCTCACGACGTCGAGCAGCAGTCCGCAGCCGAGGCAGACCAGGCACATCAGGAGAGGGAACAGCAGCCAGCACGCCGCCATCAGCCGGGCTGACGCTAGCGCAGCGGCAGGTCGCGCTTAGGTCTCGCTGGCGACCGGCTGCTGCTGTTGCATCGCCGGCGTCTCCGGAGCCTCCCGGTACGGGTGCTCCTCCTTCACGTCTTCCTCGTGGTAGACGCTCTCGGCGTTCACGGCCCACAGATCGTGGTTCGTGCCCTGCACGATGTTCTCCACCGCGCGCATCGCGGTGAGCATCGAGTGGTCCGAGTTGTTGTAGCGGTGCAGCCCGTTGCGGCCCACCTGCTGGAGGTTGCCGATCGTCTCGAGCCACGAGCGAATGGCCGCCACGCGGTCCTCGTAGTCGCGGTCGTACATCGGATACGCCTTCGGCACGCGCACGGCGTAGCCGCGCTCGACCTTCGACCGTGACGCAAGCCCGAGCTGCTCGAGCTCGCGCGAGGCGAGCGCAACCAGGTCGTCGTCGCTCATGGTCCAGAGATCGTCGCCCTCGAAGCAGAAGTACTCGAGACCCACGCAGGCCTTCGACTGGTCCGGCACCATCCACGGGCTCCAGGAGCGGTAGTTCTGGATACGGCCCACCCGCACGCCCGGCTCGTGGATGTAGATCCAGTTGTCCGGGAAGAGGTCCTCGCCGTCGAGCACGAGCGCGACGGTGAGGAAGTCGCGGTAGCGAAGACCCCGTGCCGCCTCGCGCGTCTCCGGCGGGGGGAGCGGGCGCGTGATGTCCACGGTCGCGCGAAGCGGAAGCGAGGAGATCACCTCGCCGGCCGCGATCGTCTCGCCGCCGGCCTCGACGCCGACGATGCGGCCGTCCTCCATCAGCAGGCGCTCCACCGGCGTCTCGGTGCGAACCTCGCCGCCCAGCCGGCGGATCTCAGCCGCCATCGAATCCCACATCTGACCCGGCCCGAAGCGCGGGTAGTGGAACTCGGAGATGAGGCTCTTCACGTTGTCGCGGTTGCCGAAGAACGCCGCCTTGGCCGCGCTGAAGAACGAGAGTCCCTTGATTCGCTGCGCCGCCCACTCGGCGCGCAGCTCGGTGCAGGGCACGCCCCACACCTTCTCCGTGTAGGACTTGAAGAAGAGCTGGTACAGGCGCTTGCCGAAGCGGTTTGACACCCACTCCTCGAGGCTGTCCTCGTCGCCCTTCGGCTTGATCGCCGCGCGCAGGTACGACAGGAGCGCGCGCGTGAGCTCGACGGGGCCGAGCTTGCGGATCACGTCCGGGCCGCGCAGCGGGTAGTCGAGGTAGCGCTTGTTCCAGTAGATGCGCGACATGCGCGGGCGCAGGAGGAACTCCTCGTCGAGCACCTCGTGCCAGAGGTCGTCGACCTCCTTCGACTTGGTGAAGAAGCGGTGGCCGCCGAGGTCGAAGCGGTAGCCGTCGCGCTCTTCGGTCATCGCGAGGCCGCCGAGCTTTTCGTTCGCCTCGAGCACGATCACAGGCAGCCCGTGCTTGGCGAGCAGGTAGCCCGCGGTGAGGCCGGCGGGCCCGCCGCCGAGCACGACGGTGGGCTTTTCGAGCAGGGCCGCGCGGCGCTCAGAGGGCGCGGTGAAGCGGCGTGTTGGGGGCGACGTTTCGTTCATTAAGAGGGAATGGACGCTGGGTCGGGGTGTCCGCGGGCGCGTTGCCGGTGGCGAACCCCGTTCGCCCTAGGCCCTATTTCTACCAAGTTCACGCGGATTACTAACCCGGAGTAACTCGCGTGAAGATCAGCGCACGCAGGCCCTTTGGATGGTAGTCCGCGCGGAGATGCGGCAGCCGCTTGGTGAGCTTGAAGCGCTTGTCGTGCTCGAGGGCGCGCGCCCAGTCGGCGGAACGCTCGCGCACGAGGCTCGTCCACGGCGCCGTCCAGCCGCCCGTCCCTTCCACGATGGGGCGCAGGAGCAGCACGTGCTGCCCGGGCTTCATGTTCTTGATGAGCGGCTCGAGGTTCTTCTGCGGCGTGGCGGCCTTCATCCGCGACATCGCGTCCACCCAGTTCATAACCCGCGGATCGGAGACAGGACCCATCTCGTTCGCCCAGCGAAGACCCGCGGGCGCGTAGTAGTTCACCACCGCGTCCTGCTCGGGATGGCCGACGATCACGAGGTCGCCCTTCTTGAGATAGGGCGCGGCGGTCCACATCACGTGGCGGTCGATGCTCTTGTGCGCGATCGAGCCGAACGGGATCCAGAACGCCATGATCAGCAGCCCGGCCACGACGCCGAGGCGACCCGCGTTCGAGAGGCCGACGCCCGCCATCAGCAGCAGCGGTCCGACGAACGCGGCGAAGTAGCGGTACGCCCACGCGGGCGAGATCTGCGAGCCGATGAACGCCCACAGCAGCGTGCCGAAGAAGAGCACGAGTCCGGCGATGGTGGCCTCGCGCTCGAGACCGCGCCGGCGCGCGAAGATCGTCGCGATCCCGGCACCGCCGGCGAGGAGGATCGGCATCGCCATTCGGTCGCCGTCCACGGTCATCGACACCGCCACGCGCAGGCTGTGGAGCGACGGCGGAGTGGACCACGGCGCGCCCGTGTGCCGCGCCTGAAAGATGAAGTTCGGCAGCCACGGAATGAAGAGCACGAACGCGCCGCCGAACCCGAGCAGCGCGTCCTTGAGCAGCGGGCGCCGGTCCTCGGCCTTCCACGCGATCACCGCCCACGCCGTGAGCGACGCCGCGATGAAGAAGAGCGCCCAGTTGTGCGTGTAGAGCATGAGCGCGATCGACAGCGCGAAGCCGATCAGGTAGCGCCTTCTCCTGAACACGAACGCGTGGATGAAGCAGGCGCTGCCGATCAGCGAGAACAGCACCATCCAGGAGTACATGCGCGTCTCCTGCGCGTACGTGGTGAGGTAGGTGTTGAAGGCGAACAGCGCCGCGATGAACCAGCCGGCGCGCTCGCTGAACAGGCTGCGGCCGGCCCACCAGCCCACCGGAATGGTGGCGAGCGCCGGAATGAGCGAGAGCACGTGCGTGGACTCCTCGCTCGTGCCGAAGAACTTCATCCAGATGTGGAGCATCAGGTAGTAGAGCGGCGGCGAGCCGTCCTCGCGGAGAACGTGCGGGATCGCCGTGAAGTGGTGCGAGGCGATTCCCCACGAGAGGCCCTCGTCGATCCAGTACGCGGCACTCAGCTCGCGCGTGCGCGCGAAGGCCGACGCGAGCGTGAGCAGCGTGAGCCCGATGACCGTCAGAGCAACCGGGCCTGGGCGCCGCAGACGCGGCCTCGGAAGCGCACGCCGGCGCGCGGGGACGGTTGCCATTTTCCGGACGATAGTGGGCCGCGTGCTCGCACGGCGCGCTTCTCCGTACCCTTGTGCCGCGATGCGGGTGGACTGGGCGATTCCCTGCCGGTATGCCGAGGTGAACGGCGGGCTCGCGACCGTGGTCGGCGCGCAGGTGGACGCGGTCCGAGTGGCCGACTTTCCCGCGCGCGTGGGGACGTGGCTCGCGGTGCGGCTCGTGTTCGGCGACGACGAGGCGTCGTCAGCTCACGACGTGATGCTGAAGATCCTCGATCCCCAACTCGGCGAGATCAGCGAGACCCACACCAACCTCACCCTCGGCCCGCCGAACCCGGAGAAGGCGCCCGGCTGGGAGGGCAGCCACCTGATGGCGACGTTCGTGCAGTTCGAGGCGTCGTCAGAGGGAACGCACACGTTTGAGCTGTATGTCGACGGACGACATCAGCAGACGTTGCCCTTCAGTATCCGCGGGCCCAGCGAGTAGGGAGTAGGGAGTACGGAGTAGGGAGTGCGGCTGGCGCGGGCTGCTGCGGTTCCCTTTGCGAGGGTTCGGAATCTGAACTATCCCCTGAGCGTCAAACGGCGCGGGAAGCGGAACTCGGCAGGTCGAGTAGTTCAGATTCGGAACGACGGCAATAAGGGGAGCTCGACTCTTCGTTCGTGGCCACGTTCCTCGTCGAATGAAGGATTTGGCGCGGATGGCCACCCAAATCCTTCAGACGTTGGCTGGTCAGTCGCCCGGCGTGATGTCTGCTTCGGGCGGTGGCTCGTCTGAGTCTTCTTCTTCGCCCGCTACGGCGCCCGGCACCTGTTCGTCGCCCTTCTTCGACTCCCAGTCCTGCCGCACCTGGTCCACGTGCTCGCCGAGTTCTTCGTTGCGGCGCTCCAAGTCTTCGGCTTCGCGCTCGGCCCGCTCGTGGATCTGCTCGTGCTCGTGCTCGCTCATTACTTTTCGTCCTCCGCCGCGCGGCGCTCGGATTCGGCGCGCTCCTCGAGCTTCTTCTTGAGATAGGCGGCCTTTTCCGCGCGGCGGTCGAACTGCGCGGTGTCCTCGTCCTCTGGCGCGCGCTCGGAGGTCGTGCGCGCGTCCTCCTCGCGCTTCATCTGCCGGACGCGCAGCTCCTGAGTTGTCGGATCCTCGTCGTGCATTTGCATCACGCCGCCTCGGACATGCCCTCGAGCTCGCGGGTGCGGGCGAGGTGCTCGAGCGCGCGCGACTCGATCTGGCGCACGCGCTCCGGTGAGATGCCGAGCCGCCTGCCGGTCTCACGCAGCGGCGTCGGGTCGTCGCCGTTGATGCCGTAGCGCAGCTTCACCACATCGCGCTCGCGCTCCGGCAGCTTGTCGAGCGCGCGGCGCAACGTCTGCTTGCGCAGGCTCACGCTCACCTCGTCGTCGGGCTGCGGCGCGTCGCTCGGCAATAAATCTGCGAGCGAGCTGTCGCCCTCCTCGCCAACGGGACGGTCGAGGCTCGTGATCGTGCGCGCCGCGTCGCGCACCTCCTGCACCTGCTCGAGCGGGAGCTCCGCGCCCGTCGCGATCTCCTCGTCGGTTGCGGGCCGGCCGAGCTTCGTCGCAAGCTCGCGCTCCACCCGGGCGATCTTGCGCTCGCGCTGGCCGATGTGCACGGGGATGCGGATCGTGCGCGACTTGTTCGCCACCCCGCGCTGGATCGCCTGGCGGATCCAGAAGGTCGCGTAGGTGGAGAACTTGTAGCCCTTGCGCCAGTCGAACTTCTCGACCGCGCGAATCAGGCCGAAGATGCCCTCCTGGATCAGATCGAGCAGCGGCAGGTCGTGCCCCTGGTACTTCTTCGCGAGCGACACCACGAGGCGCAGGTTCGAGTTGATCATCCGCTCCTTGGCCTCCATGTCGCCGCGCTCAACGCGCTTCGAGAGGTCGACCTCCTCCGCAGCTGTGAGCAGCGGGTAGCGGCGGATCTCGTTGAGGAAGATCTGGAGGGCGTCGGTGGTGATGCCCGCAACGTCCGGGTTCGAGTATTGGGTGGGCTCGGCGGTGTGGCGGCCGCAGTCGTCGGAAACGCGAATGCCGCGCGCCTCGAGGGCCTCCTGGATCTCGTTCGCGTCGTCCTCGTCGAGGTCGAGCTCCTGCGCGAGCTCGCTGAGTTGCGAGAGATTCACGCAGTCGTCCTCGTCGTTGATGAGTTTCTCGATGCGTGTCTGAAGCTGTTCCGTGGCCATTACGTCTCTCCGGGTGCGATCTGGGGCTCGGGGCGCTCGGGCGGGCTGTCCGGCGGATCTGGGTCCGGCCCCGGCACGTCCGGCGAGTCGGGCGGCGGCTGCTCGGGCGGGGCGGGCTCCGGCACGGTCGGATTGCCGGGATCCGGCGCGGGGCTTGGCTCGGGATCCGGCACCGCCGGCTGCGCCGGATCGGGCATCGGCTGCTCAGGCGTCTGGGGTGTGGACGGGACTTCCACTGCCTGGCGTGTACCCACACCCAGATGGGGCAAAACGGCGCTACATCCGCGCTATGACAGCCGCTGTAACGGCTTCCAGAACGGGTCCCATCGGGATTCCGGCCACCGTTCCGGCACCGCTGATCACACGCGGATTCCCGCCGTCGCTCACGAGTTGGGCGTCCACCGCCACGGGCACCGGCTGCGTGCCCGCAGCGAGTCCGCCCGCGAGCCCTCCGAGCAGCCCCCCAAGTCCGCCACCGAGCGCCGACCCCAGGTAGCTCGCGAGCCGCGCCGGCGTGAAGCTCGCTCGCAGCACCAGCTCGTAGGTGCTCGACCCCGCCGGCTTGTCGAGCGTGAACGCGTTCGTGTGGAACGGGCCGGCCGTCACGTCAGTGAGCTGGATGTGCGCGGAGTGGAAGCCGTCGAGGTTCTTCAGAACGTGCGCCTTCCCGGTGCCAAGCGGGACGTCCAGGCCGCTGCCGGTCACGCGTATCGAGTCGCCGTGGCGGAAGAGCAGCCGCAACGCCGGGAAGGCGCTCACCGAGACGTGCGCGCTGCCGCCGCCCTTGGTAAGCCGATGCTCGATTCGGGACGCCGCGAGCACCGGCAGCAGGAGCTGCGTTACGCCCAGGATGACGATCAAGAGAGCCACGACGATGCCGATCGGGAGGGCTACGCTTCGGCGCATACAATCCCGAAGTCTCCCGGAGAGGTGGCCGAGTGGCTGAAGGCACTCGCCTGCTAAGCGAGTAGGGGGCGCAAGCTCTCTCGCGGGTTCGAATCCCGCCCTCTCCGCTCAAGCGTTCTCCGGCGCAGGTATGGGCTCGACGCCGGGCACGCTCTCACCGCGCGTGTTGGTCGCGCGCAAGGCGATTACGGCTGCGGCCGCCAGGAACAGGCTGCACGCGAGCAGCGCGCGAGCGAAGCCGTCGGTGAGCGCTCGGTCAGCCGATGTGTGGGCCAGGAGCAGGTGGTGCACGCGGGAGGTCGAGATGGCAGAGAAGATCGCCAAGCCGAGCGCGCCGCCCACCCAGGTCGATGTGTTGATCAGCGCCGCGGCGAGCCCGGCCTTGTCCTCGGGCACGCCGGCCTGCGCCGCCGTCGTGGCAGCCACGAACACGGCACCCAGTCCGAGCGACATGATCACCAGCCCGGGCAGGAGGTCGGCGAGATAGGAGCCATGGACCGGGATTTTCGAGAGCCAGAAGATCCCGACGGCCTCCAGCAGGGCGCCGGACACCAGCACCGCTCGCGTTCCCACCCGCGGCAGGAGATTGGTGGCGATACCGGCGGCGAGGGCCACGCCGAGCGCGGTTGGGACAAACGCAGCTCCGGCTCCGATGCGTGAGAACTGGAGCACGTTCTGCATGTACAGGGTCACGAAGAAGAACATCCCGTAGGACCCCGCGATCGCCACGACCTGAGTCACGTCGGCGGCAGCGAGCCCCTTGATGCGGAGGATCGAGAACGGGAA
>JAICJR010000091.1 GCA_025928345.1 Thermoleophilaceae bacterium
CCTTCACCAGGTCCCACTGGAACGTCTCGCCGGTGCCGCCCACGTGTCCCGCCTTGTATGCGTCGAGCAGGTGATAGTCGGTCTCGAACGAGGCGAGCGCGCGGATGCTGCCGGCGTCCTTCACGCGCACGGCCTTCATCACCTTGCAGCCGGTGCGGCGCGCCGCCTCGCGGCAGAACGCCGGCCCCTCGTCGCCGTGCAGCTGCAGGATCGCGAGCGAGCAGCGGTCGGCCACGTAGGCGATCTCGTCGAGGGTCGCGTTCACGAATACGCCGACCGGCTCGACCTTCCGCCGCAGCTCGGCCGAGATCTCCTCGGCGGCTTCGAGCTCACAGCGCCGCACGCTGCCCTCCCAGAAGATCATGCCGATCGCCCAGGCGCCCAGCTCGGCCGCCTGGCGGGCGTCATCCAGATTGGTGATGCCGCAGATCTTGACCTTGGTGGCCACGATCGAATACTGGCATCTCAGACGCCCGTCTACGGGAACGGGAAGCCGGGAAGCTGCTGCCCCCCACCACCGCCGCCGCCTGGCTGCTGCTGCTGCGACTGCGCACTCGCGCCCGCCGGACGGTTGCCCAGCGTGACGGTCACGGTCTTCAGCTTGCCGTCGCGGTAGAACTGGAGCTGCACCTTGTCGCCAGGCTTGTGGCCCGACACGGCAGTCGCCACGTCTTCCGGCTTCGCGATCTGCTTGCCGTCGACCTTCACGATCAGGTCGCCGCCGATCACGAGGCCGGTGCTCGTCTGCGTGTTGCCGGCGCGCAGGCCCGCCTTGGCGGCCGGGCTGCCCGGCATCACCTGCTGCACGAGCGCGCCCTTGTCGCTCGGCAGGTTCAGGTCGCGCGCGTCCTGTGGCGAGAGCTGCGCCGTGGTCACGCCGAGGTAGGCGTGCAGCACCTTGCCGTGCTTCTCGAGCTGCGGGATCGCCGCCTTCACCGTGTTGATCGGGATGGCGAAGCCGATGCCGACGTTCCCGTCGCCGTTCCCGCCCGTGGCGATCTGCGAGTTGATGCCGATCACCTGCCCCTGCGCGTTGATCAGCGGCCCGCCTGAGTTGCCGGGGTTGATGGCGGCGTCCGTCTGGATCACGTTGTCGATCGTGAAGTTGTTGGGCGCGTCGATCTGGCGCTGGAGCGCAGACACGATGCCGCTCGTGACCGTGCGGTCGAAGCCGAACGGATTGCCGATCGCCACCGCGGGATCGCCCACGCGCACCTTGCTCGAGTCGCCGAGCGTTAGCGGGTGGAGCTTCGTTGCCTTCGGGTCGATCTTCAGGAGCGCGAGGTCCGTGGACACGTCCTTGCCCACCAGCGTCGCCTTGATTTCCGGCCCGTTGCCGAGGCGCACGGTGATGTCGCTCGCGCCGTTCACGACGTGCGAGTTCGTGATGATGTCGCCCTTCTTGTCGATCACGAAGCCGGAGCCGGTGGACACTCCCTGCTGGACGCTCGGGAAGCCGAACGGCGAGGCCACCTGCTGCGTGATCTTCGCCTGCACGAAGGCCACGCCCGGGCCGTCGCGGTTGTAGATCTCCTCGACGGTGAGGCCTGAGTTCGGCGAGTCGGTTGCGTTCGAGCTCGGCACCGCGAGCGGCGACTGGCGCACGATCGTCTTCGTGCTGCTGCCCGAGTTGATCACCCCGGTGGCGATCAGCACCGCGCCGATCACCAGCACCACCACTCCGCCGAGCAGTCCGGAGAGGAAGTTCGTCCTGTTTGCCGTCATGACAACGGTTCTAGGAAATTCCCCTTAAACGAGCCTAAAAATGGAGCGGCGGGACGGTCCGCAGCGCCCGGAGCACGCCGAACGGGCGCCTGGCGCGGGCCAAAGCGCGCCTGAGCGCCCGGCGCTCGTGCGATCCCGGCAGCGTGGCGCCGGGAAGTCCATAGCGGTAGTCGCGCAGCAGCGTGGCGTAGCGCGCGGCCTCGGGGCCGGCGCGGCGCGTGAGCAGGCGCTCGGCGGCCGTGAGCGTGAGGCCGCGATCGGTCCGCGCGCCCATCGCCACGAGCGCCGCCCGCAGCTCCTCGATGGCGAGCTCGTCCGGGGCCAGCACGCGCCGCCGCGCCAGCGCGCGACGCACGCGCCAGGCGACGAGGCCAAGCACGAGGATCACCGCGAGCGCGGCGGGGAGCATCCACCAGGAGAGCGTGGAGCCACTCGACTTGGCGGCGGTGCCGGTGACCGTGCTGGCGGTGTCCCCGAGTCCCTTCGGGCCCGGCAGCTGGGAAATCTTGCGCGCGTCGGTGACGCTGGCGGCGCTTCCGTCGGCGATCTGCGTCGACGCGGGCGACAGCGCCGGAGTGGGGTCGAACGTCACCCAGCCGATCCCGGTGAAGTACACCTCCACCCAGGAGTGGGCGTCGAAGTCGCGAACGCGGTAGACGCCCGGCGCGTCCGGCTGCGGCTCGCCGGGCGCGAAACCGGTGGCCACCCGCGCCGGGATCCCATCCATCCGCAGCATCATCGCCATCGCGCCGGAGAACTGCTGGCAGTAGCCGCGGTGGTCCTGGAAGAGGAACGACTCGAGCGGGTACTTGCGCACGGGCGGCCGCTCGTCGTAGGAGAAGCGGTTGCTGTCCAGGTAGCTCTCGACTCTGCGCACAACCTCATAGGAGCTCGACACGCCCGCGGCCAGATGCTGCGCCAACCGGTACATGCGCGCGTACGGCGACGCCTGCGCGATCCGCGGCGCCACGGGATCGCCCTCGTCACTGCTGCCCCACAGCCCTGGGTCGAAGCGCACGAGCTCGGTGGTGCGCCCGCCGCCCGGCACCTTCATGGGCAGCTCGAGCTTCGTGTAGATCCCAAAGTAGCCCTCGTACGAGCCGAGACCGCTCACACGGAGCTGCGCGCGGGTGGGCTCCGGCACATACGTGTTCACCGCGTAGTTCTCGCCGTCGCGGAGCGTGTGGCCGAATGCCGTCACCGTTCCGTCTCCGGACAGCTCGGTGTCGCCCACTGACGAGCTCACCGACTGCGGCGTGCCGGCGCCGATGATCTGGTCGCCCCGCAGTCCCGCAACGGTCACCTTCACCTGCTGGAACCACTTGTGGTTCGGCGCCGGCGGGAGCTCCGACGCCGCGCCCACGCTCGTGTTCGCGCTCGTGCGCAGCCAGTCAACGCCGTTGAAGTCGTTGAGCGTCTCCGCCTTCCAGTAGTAGGGGCGGTTCGCCTGCACGTAGAGGAGCGTGGTGCCGCGTCGAGGCCAGGTGATCGGGCCGTAGCTGTGGTTCCAGCGGTACGTCACGCCCGCGGTGTCTCCGAGCAGGCGCCAGTTGCGGTAGTTGAGCCAGCCGGTGCTCGAGTCGAGCGTGGCCGCCACGGGCATCGCCACGAGCGCCACCGTGAGGACGCCGAAGCTGGCCGCGCCGAGGTCGTGTGCCTTGAGCCGTGGCAGCCACAGCCACGCCGCGATCAGGAGCAGCAGCACGAACCCCCGTCCCACCTGGCCCTTGGGCGAGCGCTCCGCCAGCGCCATTCCGTAGAAGACGATCAGGACCACGAGAGCGAGGCCGCGCGGCAGCCGGCCGGATCCCTTCACGGGCCAGAACGCGAGCGCCGTGGCGGGGACGAGGAACGCCGGGCCGGCGAGCAGGAGCGTGAGCCGCGCCCACGAGTCGTCTCCCGTGTATGGGTAGGTGGCCGCCTGCACCAGACGCAACCCGTGGCCGAGGTGGTCGCCGAACGCCCCCCAGTGGCGCGGCTTGAGGTAGTGCACGGGAAGCCCCGTGGCGAGCAGGCCGAGCACGACGAGCGCGAGGACGATCAGCACCCGGATCGTCCGCGCCACCGGGACCGGCAGCCGCGGCGATGCGGTGAGGGCAAGCGCGAGTCCCCCGGCTGCGCAGATGAGCAGGAGCTCGAGGGCGCGGCCGCCGGGCGGGTGGATCACCACGCTGTACCAGTGCAGGAGAGCGAACCCGGCGAGCGCGACGAACGTGATGAGGCGCAGCGCGAGCTCCTTCTGCTCCTCGTTCAGCACCGGCTTCGCGTTTGCCGGAACGCCCGGGCGCACCGGCGTCTCGAACCGCGCCGCGAAGCCCGTCACGCCGCCCGCCTCTCGCGAACCGAGCCGAGCCGGTAGCCCGCACAGCCACCGACGGTGAACGCCGCGGCGCGCCCGCTCACCGGCTCGGGCGTGACGAAGTAGGAGCCGGCGTTGCGCTTCACGCTCGGAGGCAGGCTGCTGCCGCCTGCGCTCACCCAGTAGAGCGCGGCGCTGCGCTCGAGGCGGCGCGAGCCGGGTGCGCCGGCGGAGGCCTCGAGCAGCGCGAGGCGGACGTGGATCGCCGGCCAGCCGCGCAGCTCGGCATCGATGTCTGTAGGTCTGCGCTGGCCGGGCAGGAGCAGCGAGCAGCCGTGGGCGCGCCGGGCGAGGTGGACGACGAGCGAGGCCGTGGCGCGCACGGCACGGTCGAGCGCCTCCGGGGTGGGCGGGTTGCTCGGGTCGAGCACCACGAGCGGCCGCGCGTCCGACTCCGCCACGAGGCGCCGCTCCATCATCACGCGCGTGCGCGCGACCGTGGGCCAGTGGATGCGCGATGCCGGCGCCCCCGCGCGGTACGGCCGCAGCGAGTGCAGCTCGAGCTCGGCGGCGGCCTCCGTGAGCGCGCCGCTCACGGGCTCCATCCCGGCAAGGCCGGATGCCGCCCCCACTACCACGGGCTCGATCCGCGGCAGGATGAGCACCTCCGTGGAGTCGCTCTCGATCTCACGGACGGCGAGCGAGAGCGAATCGCGGATCACGAGACGCGCGGGCTCGATCTTGCGCCGCCCGCGCCGCGAGAAGCGCACGTTCACGCGCACCTGCCGCGCCCGCTGCTCCCGCGTTGACAGCGGGCGGCCGAGCAGCGGCTCGATGAGCTGCGCGGTGGGCGCCGGCAGGGCCCCCTGCTTCACGCGCAGCTTCAGCGGATACGGCTCCTCCTCCTGGACGGTCGGCGGCCCGGTCTCGCGCAGCACCGCGGCGCCGTATGCGGCGAGCCAGACCCACGCCGCGGCGCCGAGCCCGATGATGATCATCCCGGCGCCCGGGACGTACAGGGATGGCAGGTCGAACGCGCCCCCGCCGATGCACAACAGCACCCCGAAGCAGGCCGCCCGGAGTGCCGTGCTCATAGCGCCGGGACCCGCTCCAGCGCGTCGCGCACGATGTCCGCTCGCTCGACGCCGACCGCGTCGGGCGCGAGCAGGAGGCGGTGGGTGAGCACCGGCTCGGCCAGTGCCTGCACGTCATCCGGCAGTGCGTGGTCGCGGCTGTCGAGCGCGGCGAGCGCCTTAGCCGCCTTCAGCAGCATCAGGCCGGCGCGCGGGCTCGCGCCGAGCTCCGTGCGGCCGTCCGCGCGCGTGCGCTCGAGCACTGCCACCACGTAGCGGCGAAGCGCGTCGCTCGCGTGAACGTTCGCCACCGCAAGCTGCGCCCCGAGCACCTCGCTCACCTCGGTCACAGGCTCGAGGTCCATCACGCGGTCGCGAGCCGCGTGCTCGGCGAGCATCTCCGCCTCGTCATTGGCGGACGGGTAGCCGAGGCTCAGCAGCACCATGAAGCGGTCGAGCTGGGCCTCGGGCAGGGGGAAGGTGCCCTCGTACTCGATCGGGTTCTGGGTGGCGATGACCATGAACGGCCGGGCCAGCTCGTGGGTGGTCACATCGACGGTCACGTGCCGCTCCTGCATGCACTCGAGCAGGCCCGACTGAGTCTTCGGGGACGCGCGGTTGATCTCGTCCACGAGCACGACGTTCGCGAAGATCGGGCCCGGCCGGAACTCGAAGCGGTTCTCGCGCTGGTTGTAGATGTTCGTGCCGACGACGTCGCCCGGCAGCATGTCCGCGGTGCACTGGATGCGCGCGTACTCGGCGTCGATCGAGCGGGCGAGCGCGCGTGCCAGCGCCGTCTTGCCGACCCCGGGGTAGTCCTCGATCAGGATGTGGCCCTCGGCGAGCAGCGCCACGATCACGTTGCGCAGCACACCCTCCGGCACCTTCACCGCCCGCCCGATGTTCTCGGCAAGCCGAGAGCCGAGTGAAGCAACGCTCGTGGGGTCGAAAGGGGCAGAGGCCACTTACGTATCAATCATAAGCGGCGGGGCAAAGCGGCTCGCCAGTTTGTCAGTGCGTAGTGCGTAGTTGTCAATGACCCGCTACCCACCACGCACTACTCAACCAGAGTGTCCTCGCCGCCGCACAGTTCTCTGGTGGCGAACTCGGGATTGGCCGCGCGCATGAGCGTCTCCCCGACGAGCACCGCGTCGACGCCCACCCCCTCGAGCTCCTCGATCTGCTCGCGGTTCACGATGCCTGACTCCGACACCACGGTCTTGCCGGCGGGCACGTCCGCGAGCAAGTCGAAGGTGTGGCCGAGATCCACGGTGAAGTCCTCGAGGTCGCGGTTGTTGATCCCGATCACGTCGACGTCGATCTCGAGCGCCACCTCGAGCTCCTCCTCGCTGTGGATCTCCACGAGCGCGTCGAGGTCGAGCGCGCGGGTCTCCTCGTAGAGCCGCGCGAGATCGTCATCGTCGAGTGAGCCGACCACGAGCAGCACCGCATCGGCACCCGCCGCCCGCGCCTCGTACAGCTGGTAGGGATCGACGGTGAAGTCCTTGCGCAGGATCGGCAGCGAGGTGGCGGCGCGCGCCTCGCGCAGGTCGGCCAGCGAGCCGCCGAAGTGGTCCTCCTCGGTGAGCACGGACAGCGCTGCCGCGCCGCCGCGCTCGTAGGCCTGCAGCACTTCGGTGACCGACGCGCCCTCCCGGATCACGCCCGCCGACGGCGAACGCCGCTTGTACTCAGCCACCAGCGAGGTGCCGGGATGCGCGAGCGCCTCGCGGAACGGACGCCCCTCGCCGCGCTCCGCGACCTCGCGCTCGAGCTCCGCGAGCGGACGCTCGCTCTTGCGTCGCGCGACGCTCTCGCGCGTCGCGCTGATCAGCTGTTCGAGCCGCACGGCCATCAGGCGGTCGCGAGCTCCTTGCTGCGCTTGACGTAGCGGTCGAGCACGTCGGCGGCCGCCCCGGAGTCGATTGCCCGCGCGGCGCAGGTCACGCCGTCGGCGATCGAGCCGGCCTTGCCGCCCACGTAGATCGCCGCGCCCGCGTTCAGCAGCGTGAGCGACCGCTCCGGGCCCTTGTCCCCGCGCAGCACGCCACGCGCGATTTCGGCGCTCCGTTCGGGCGTGCCGGAGCGCAGCAGCTCGAACGGCACGGGCTCGACGCCGAGCTCCTGCGGGCTCACGCTGAAGCTCGCGACCTCTCCCTCCCCGACCTCCACTATCCGGGTCTCCGCGGAAGCGCTGATCTCGTCAAGCCCATCCGTGCTCGACACTACCAATCCGCTCCGGCACCCGAGGGCAGACAGCGCCTCCGCCACGGGCTCGAGCTTGCTCGGATCGGAGATCCCGATCACCTGGCGCGTGGCGCCCGCCGGGTTGGTGAGCGGGCCGAGGAAGTTGAAGAGCGTGCGGACGGCCAGCTCCTTGCGCACGGGCACGACGTGGCGCATCGCGCTGTGGTGATGCGGCGCGAACATGAAGCCGAATCCGATCTCCTCAATGCAGTCGGCAATCGCGCCCGGCTCGAGGTCGAGGTTCGCGCCGAGCGCCTCGAGCAGGTCCGCCGAGCCCGACTTACCCGTGTTCGAACGCCCGCCGTGCTTGGCCACGCGGCAGCCGGCGCCCGCCGCGACGATTGCCGCGGTCGTCGACACGTTGAAGGTGGGCGGGCCACCTCCCGTCCCCGCGGTATCGAGCAGGTCGTCGTGGTCCACCTGCACACGGCGCGAGAGGTCGCGCATCGTGCGCGCGAAGCCGGTCAGCTCATCCACGGTCTCGCCCTTCGTCCGTAGCGCGATCAAGAAGGCGGCCGTCTGCACCTCGGACGCGCGGCCCTCCATCACCTCTCGCATCACAGCCGCGGCGTCGTCGGTGGCGAGGTTGCCGCCCGAGGCCACCCGGTCGATGGCCTCGGTGAGCACGTCGTTCGGCATCAGGAATCCGTCCCAAGGAAGTTCGCCAGCATCTCCCTGCCGTGATCCGTGAGCACGGACTCGGGATGGAACTGCACGCCCTCCGCCGGCAGCTCGCGGTGGCGGATGCCCATGAGCACCTCGCCCGATCGTGCGGAGACCTCGAGGCAGTCCGGAAGCTCGGGGTCGACCACGAGCGAGTGGTAGCGGCCGGCCACGAGCGGGTTTTCGAGGCCCGTGAAGATCGTCCTGCCGTCGTGGTCCACCTCGGCCGTCTTGCCATGCACCGGCTGACCGCGCACCACGCGGCCGCCGAAGGCCTGCGCCAGCGCCTGATGCCCGAGGCACACGCCGAGCACCGGCGTGCCGTTCTCGGCGAGCGCGCGGATCGCCTCCACCGACACACCCGCCTCGTTCGGAGAGCAGGGGCCCGGTGAGACGATCACCTTGCCGCCGCGTGCGCGCTGCACAAGCTCGTCGGGGCTTGCCGCGTCGTTGCGCACCACGCCGATTTCGGCGCCCAGCTCGCCCAGGTACTGGACGAGGTTGTAGGTGAACGAGTCGTAGTTGTCGATCAGCAGCACGCGCACGGCGTTACGCCCAATCCCTCTGCCTGCATGCGAGCTCCACGGCCGCCATCACGGCGCCAGCCTTCGCCTCCGTCTCGCGCACCTCGTATTGGGGCTCGCTGTCCGCCACGATCCCGCCGCCCGCCTGCACGTGGATCCGGCCGTCCTTCAGCACGGCGGAGCGGATGTAAATGCACGTGTCGAGGTCGCCGGTGTAGCTGAGGTAGCCGATTGCGCCGCCGTAGGCCCCGCGCTTCACCGGCTCGAGCTCGTCGATGATCTGCATGGCGCGGATCTTGGGCGCGCCGGACAGCGTGCCCGCGGGAAGCGACGCGCGCAGTGCGTCCATCGCCGTCACGCCCTCGCGCAGCGTGCCGGCCACCGACGACACGATGTGCATCACGTGCGAGTAGCTCTCCACGGCCATGAGCTCCTCCACGCGCACGGTTCCGTATTCGCACACGCGCCCAAGGTCGTTGCGCGCGAGATCCACGAGCATCACGTGCTCCGCCCGCTCCTTTTCGTCCTCGAGCAGCTCCTTCGCGCGCTCGTAGTCCTCCTCCACGGTCTCCGCGCGCGGGCGCGTGCCCGCGATCGGGCGCTGCTCGGCGCGACGCCCCGTGACCTTCACGAGCGATTCCGGCGACGCTCCGGCGATCTCGAAGTCCTCGAAGTCGAGGAAGTACATGTACGGACTCGGGTTCACGGTGCGCAGGCCGCGGTACAGAGAGAAGGCCTCGACCGGCGCCTCCGCGCTCCAGCGCTGGCTCGGCACCACCTGGTAGATGTCGCCCGCGCGGATGTACTCCTTCGCTTTTTCCACGGCCGCCGCGTACCCGTCGGAACCGATGTTCGAGCTGAAGGCGGGCGGCTCGCGCACGCCCGCCGCGGCGCGAGGTACGGGCGCGGCGAGGCGCTCGCGCACGTCGGCGATCGCGGCCACCGCCTCCTGATAGCTCGAGTCCACATCGCCCGCCTCCGAGAACACGTTGGCCAGCACCGTGACCTCGTGCTTCAGATGGTCGAAGGCGAGCAGCACGTCGGACACCATCAGCGCCAGCTCGGGCAGGCGGACATCGTCCTCATTAGGCTCACCCACGCTCGGCTCGAACCAGCGCACGAGGTCGTAGCCGAACATCCCCACGGCGCCGCCGGAGAACGGCGGCAGGTCCGCGAGCGGCGCCACTCGGTAGCGCTCGAGCTCCTCGGCCACGGCCGCGTACGGGTCGTCGAACTCGCGCGGCTCGCCGCCCACGGTGAGCACTCCGTCCTGGAGCCGGATCACGGAGCGCGGCTGGACGCCCAGGAACGACCAGCGGCCGAAGCGCTGCCCCTGCTCCGCCGACTCGAGGAGAAACGACGGCCCCTCGCCCCGCAGCCGCAGGTACGCGGATACGGGCGTCTCGGTGTCGCTGATGAAGGTGTGGCGAAGCGGCACGACGCTGTGGTCGCGCGCGAGCTCGCGCACCTCCTCCAGGCTCGGCTGGACGTCTATGTCAGCGGCGACGGGCATTCAGCTCCTCGAACGCGTCGGCCAGCGACAGGCCGCGCGACGCGAGCAGCACCGCGAGGTGGTAGAGCACGTCGGCGGACTCCTCGCGCATGCGCTGGTCGGACTCGCCTTCCGCCGCGCGCGCGACCTCGTCCGCCTCCTCGCGCACCTTGTCGCCGATGCGCGGAGGGTCGGCAAGCAGCTCGGCGGTGTAGCTGCCTGCGCTCGCCGATGCCTTGCGCTCGTCGATGGTGCGCTCGAGCGTGGCGAGCGCCTCGGCCGCGGTCGGCTCCATGTCGCCGCGGTAGAAGCAGCTCCGCTCGCCGGTGTGGCAGGCCGGGCCCGCGGGATCGACGAGAGCGACGAGAGCGTCGGCGTCGCAGTCGTAGCGCAGCCGGCGCACCTTCTGGACGTTGCCGGAGGTCTCGCCCTTGTGCCACAGCTCCTGCCGCGAGCGGCTCCAGAAGTGCGTCTCCCCGGTCTCGCGCGTGCGCGTGAGCGCCTCCTCGTTCATGTAGGCGAGCGTGAGCACCTCACCCGTGCGCGCGTCCTGGACCACGCACGGCACGAGCCCGTTCTCGTCGAATTTTGGCTGCAGATCCAAGGGAAGCAGTTTAGGTTCGGAGCTTCTCCACCATCCGGTCGAGCACCGGCTCCATGTCTTTGCGGGCTGCTTCCGGGTCTTCTGACTCGGCCACGTACAGGGCCGCGGCGTCGAGCGCGCCTGAGATCACGTGCGCGAGCGCCATCACCGGCTGCCTGGCGATCACTCCCGCTTCCATCGCGCCCTCGAGTGCGGCGGCGATGACGCCGAGAGCGTGCCGGGCGACGATCTGACGCCATTCCTCGAAGCCGAGCACCGCCGGAGCGTCGAGCAGCACGATGCGGCGCACCTCGGGCTCAAGCGAGGCGTCGAGCCAGAGCCTCGTTCCCGTGCGCAGCTCGTCGACCGGGTCGGAGGCGGACGCGCCCGCCTGAACAGCGACTCGCTGCGTGACCTCCGACTCCACCTGCTCGAACACAGCGCGGAAGAGATCCTTCTTGTCGGCGAACTGGTGGTAGAGCGCGCCGCGGGTGACGCCCGCCCTCTTCACCACCTCCTCTGTTCCGACGGCCGCGTAGCCCTTTTTCGCGAACAGGCGGCGCGCCGCCTTCAGAAGCTTCGCGCGCGTGGCCTCCGACTGAGCGGCCTTCGTTCCCCGTTTGACATGCGTACTGTCTGTATGCATAATCCGTACAGCCTGTATGCGAATACTAGAACGGAGTGCTCATGTCAGCCACCGGTGAAATTCAGCTCTCATCCGGAACGATCGAATATCGCGACACCGGCGGGAGCGGACCCGTGCTGGTGTTCGTCCATGGCGTGTTCGCAAACGGCGCGCTGTGGGACGACGTCGTGGCGTGCCTCGACGGCGTGGCCCGCTGCATCACGCCAGACCTCCCCCTCGGCGGCCACCGCCGGCCGATGCCGCCGGACGCGGACCTCAGCCCGCGCGCAATCGCCCGGCTCCTCGCCGAGCTGATCGAGCGGCTGGAGCTGACCGACGTCACGCTCGTCGGCAACGACACCGGCGGTGCGATCAGCCAGCTGCTCGTTACCGAGAATCCCAGTCGCGTCGGGCGCCTTGTGCTGACGCCGAGCGACTCGTTCGAGTACTTCTTCCCGCCGCTGTTCCGGCCGCTCCAATGGCTGTCGAAGGTGCCGGGCGCGCTCTCGGTGGCGCTCCAGGTGATGCGCATGCATGTCGCGCGCAGCTCGCCGCTCGCGTTCGGCTGGCTCACGAAGCGCGGCGTGTCGCGCGAGGAGGGCGCCGAGATGGTGCGCTCGTACTTCTCGAGCCGCGGCGTGCGCCGTGACGCCGAGCGCTTCATACGCGCGATCTCGAAGAAGGACACGCTCGCGGCGGCCGAACGGCTGCGCGATTTCGACCGTCCGGTGCTGCTCGCCTGGGCGCGCGAGGACAAGTTCTTCAAGGTGGAGCTCGCCGAGCGGCTGCTCGAGCGGCTGCCGAACGGCCGGCTCGAGCTGATCGACGACAGCTACACGTTCGTCCCGATCGATCAGCCGAGGCGGCTGGCGCAGCTGATCCGCGAGTTCGTGCCGGAGGGCGCGCAGGTGGCGTCATGACCGCCCAGCCGGACATACTCGGGCGCGTGAGCGAGGAGAACGTGAGGGTGATCCAGGAGGTGGAGAAGGCGTTCAACCGCGGCGACCTGGATGCGATGGTCGAGCTGCTGTCGCCCGACGCCGAATGGGAGATCGCCGAGTCCAACCCGTCCGCGCGCACGCTTCGAGGGCGCGACGAGATCCGCCCCTACCTCGAGGACTGGCGCGAGACGGTGAAGGGTCTCCACTACGAGGCGAGCCGCTACGTCGACGCCGGCGACGCCGTCGTTCAGATCGGCACCATGACGAGCCTTGTGGGCGATGGCGGCGCGGAGCTCACGGCCCCGCTCGCCTTCGTCACGCGCTTTGACAACGGCGTTCCGGTCCGCGTCGAGGAGTACCTGGACGTGGAAGAAGCCGAGCTGGCGGCTGGCGGCTAGTCGATTCCCAGCCGGTCGAGCAGCGCTTCGTCGCGGCGCCAGCCCTTGCGGACGCGGATGCTGAGGTCCAGGTGCACTCGCCGTCCGAGCGCCGCTTCGATCTCCTCCCGCGCCGCGCTGCCGATCGCGCGCACCATTCGCCCTCCGGCGCCGATCAGGATGCCCTTCTGCGACTCGGTCTCCGCCCACACGCGCGCGGCGATCACGAGCAGGCCGTCGTCGCGCTCCTCGATCTCG
>JAICJR010000092.1 GCA_025928345.1 Thermoleophilaceae bacterium
ACGGCGTCGTCGTCCGTCACGTTGGTCGCCGGATCCTGCTTGCCGTGCTCGAGCTCCACGTCCATGCCCATGCGGAACTGCTCGACGTCGAACGGAGCGTTCGACCAGTCGATGCCGATCTTCTCGCCCACGTCGCGCGCCTCGTCAGCGCTGAACCTCTGCTCTTCGCTCATGCCGCCAATGCCTCCAGCACCACGTCGTCGTGCGTCTTCGGTGACACCTTCGGGAACACGTGACTGATCTTCCCACCGCCGTCGATCACGAACGTAGCCCGCAGGTTGCCCCAGTACGTGCGCCCGTACATCGACTTCTCGGCCCACACCCCGTAGGCGTCCGCCAGCTTGTGCCCCTCGTCCGATAGGAGAGTGAACGGCAGGTCGTACTTGTCGGCGAATTTCTTCAGCGCCTTCGGCTCGTCGGGCGAGACGCCCAGCACCACGGCGCCCGCCGCCTCATACTCGCCACTGCGATCGCGGATGCCGCACGCCTGCGTCGTGCACCCGGGCGTGTCGGCCTTTGGGTAGAAGTAGAGGACGACCGTCTTGCCCGCGAAGTCGGACAGCTTCACGGTCTCGCCGTCCTGGTTCTGGAGAGCGAAGTCTGGAGCTTTGTCTCCGACGTCAATCATTTGAGTAGCCGCGACAGGCGACGGTCCTTCAGCACGCGGCCGCCGGTCTGCTCAGCGGGACAATACGTGGTCACGTGGTCCTTGAAGAAGACCGCGCACAGTGTCTCGCCACAGCGCGGGCAAGGCTCGCCGGTGTGGCGGTGCACCTTGAGCGGCATCGGCGCCTTGTCGGGCAGCGAGTCGCCCACCACTTCCTCGTAGTGGGCGAGAGTGCGGCCGAGCACATCGTCGATCGCGCCGTGCAGGCGCGCCACCTGTTCCTCGTCCAGCTGGTTTCCGTGCGCGAACGGGGAGAGTTCCGCCTCCCAGAGGATCTCGTCGACCCAGGAGCGGCCGATCCCGGCGATCACGCGCTGGTCGCGCAGCAGTGGGTGAAGGTGGCGGGGCTGATCGATCAGCTCGGCGAACTCCTCGAGCGGCGGCGCCGGCCAGGCCTCCGGCCCGAGCGTGGCCACGGCCTCGTCCTCGTCCACCTTGTCGGTGGGGAGCAGCTTGCCCCACGCGCGCTGCTGCGTGCCGAACTCGCGCAGGCGCAGCTCACGGCCGTCGTCCACGCGCACAAGGATGCGTGACCGCTTGTCGCGCAGCGACGCTCGCTTGTCGAAGAGCTGAAGCCGCCCGGC
Organism: Thermoleophilaceae bacterium; assembly: GCA_025928345.1. Classification (GTDB taxonomy): domain Bacteria; phylum Actinomycetota; class Thermoleophilia; order Solirubrobacterales; family Thermoleophilaceae; genus JAICJR01. Next base: position 1,252 of record JAICJR010000092.1, read on the forward strand.
GGACATCAGGTGGATGAGAAGCGAGAGGTCGCCGAACTCGACGATCGGCATCTTGCCCGCGCGGCGCACGCCTGTGATCTCTCGGCTCGCGAGCGCATCGAGCGGGGGGTCGAACGTCTTCATCGTCACCATGCCGGGCGCGAGCGCGGACTCGACCGTGCGGCCGCTCAGCTCGCGGTTCAGCCGGCGCGCGGTGATCTCTACTTCGGGCAGTTCGGGCACGAGTCCAAGACTACGATGCGTTGAATGAAAATCGCCGTCGCCGCAGACGAACGCACGGGCGTGGCCCACGCCGTGGTGGACGAGCTCCGCAAGCGCGGCCATGAGCCGATCGTGCATGGCGCGCTCAGCGACTCCGAGCGCGACGACTGGGCATGGGCGAGCGAGGCCGCGGCGCGCGACGTGGCCGACGGGCGCGCCGAGCAGGGCATCGTGTGCTGCTGGACGGGCACCGGCGCGTCGATCGCGGCGAACAAGGTGCCCGGCATCCGCGCCGCCCTCTGCGCCGACTCGGAGACCGCCGCCGGCGCGCGCAAGTGGAACGACGCCAACGTGCTCGCCCTCTCGCTGCGCACGACGAGCGAGGCGCTGCTCGGCGAGATCCTCGATGCGTGGTTCGAGGCCGGCCCGAGCGACGACGCCGCGGACGTGGAGAACGTCCGCCACCTCGACGAGATCTAGCTAGAGCTTCAGGGTCACGCGCTTCGAGAGTGAGGCGTTGCCCGCGGCGTCCACGGCGCGGATCGCGGCCGTGTACCTCAGATGCTTCTTCAGCCCGCGGTGTGTGAGCCGAAAGGTGTTCGTGCCCTGCTTGCCGGACATGTGGAACGTCTTCACGACCTTGTGCCCCTTGCGCACCTTGATCGTGACCTTCGCCGCCTCGGAGAGCTTGAAGACGAGCTTCTTCGCCTTCTCCTTCACGGCGCTGAAGGCCGGCGGGGTGGTGTCAACCACGGGCGACGCTGGAGGCGGAGGTGGCGGCGGTCCGTTTCCGCCACCACCGCCTCCACCGCCGCCCGTTCCGCCACTGCCTCCACTGGTGGGTGGTGGCGGGGGCGGGCAGACACCGGTGCCCACCTGCACCTGACCGTGCATGAAGGAATGAACGGAGCAGTGGTACTGGAAGCACCCCGACGTCGGGAAGACGACCGTGAACGTGTCGCCGGTGGGGTGCGTGTGCGTGGGGTTGGTCGCGTCCGAGTCGAAGCTCATCGCCGAGCCCGCGTCGGAGGTGACCGAATGGTTCGTGCCGGGGCCATCCCAATGCCACGTCACCGAGTCTCCCTCGGGGATCACGGTGGTGGATGTGCTGGAAGACGCGTCGGTGAACGAGTAACTCTTCACGCTCACCGAGTGGTCATCCACGGCACGAGCGGCGCCCACCAGCGTGACGAGCCAGCAGGCGGCCACTATCGCGACGAGCCGGGCGCGTGGGGCCATTACCCGCACAGACGCGGTCGCCCGCGCAGTTCTTCCCGCGAATTGAAAGGATTTCGCCCTCCCAATGCCGTCGCTCGACATCGTCGACACCCCGGCCCAGGCAGCCGAACAGGAACTGGCCCCGCTGATCGTCCGCGGCCCGCTCGAGGAATTCCTCGACGAGAACGGCCTCGGCAGCGGCCCGGTCGAAGCGGAACGGATCGGTGAGGGGCATTCCAACGTCACGTACCTCCTGCGCCGCGGCGACGAGGTGTTCGTGCTGCGCCGGCCGCCGCGGCCGCCGCTGCCACCGTCGGCGCATGACGTACTGCGCGAGGCGCGCCTCCTGCGAGCCGTGGAGGGTCGCATCCGAACGCCGCGGGTGCTCGCCTCAAGTGACGACGAGTCGATCCTCGGCGTGCCGTTCTACGTCATGGAGTTCATGCACGGCACGGTGATCACGAACACGATCCCCGAGCCGATCGACGATCCCGAGGGCCGCGCCCAAATCGCCGATGAGCTGATCCGCGCCCTCGTGGAGGTGCACTCGCTCGACTGGCGCGACTGCGGCCTCGAGGGCTTCGGCAAGCCCACCGGCTATCTCGACCGCCAGCTGCGCCGCTTCACCGGCCTGTGGGAGCACAACAAGACGCGCGAGCTGCCGCTCGTCGAGGAGCTCTACCAGTGGCTTGCCCAGAACAAGCCGGAATCGCCGGAGGCCACGATCGTGCACGGCGACTTCCGCCTCGGCAACACGATGTTCGCGGACGAGGCACCGCCGCGGCTCGTCGCGGTGTTCGACTGGGAGATGGCCACGATCGGCGACCCGCTGGCCGACCTCGGCTACATGACGGCCACCTGGTCCCAGCGCGACGACAAGCTGAACACGATGTTCGACCTCACCACGGTCACGCACGGCGAGGGCTTCCCCACCCGTGACGAGCTCGTGACGAAGTACGAGGAGCTGTCGGGCCGCTCGATGTCCGACCTTCGCTGGTACCAGGCGCTCGCCCTCTGGAAGTCCGCGGTGTTCATGGAGGGCAACTACAAGCGGTCGGTGATGGGCACCACCGACGACGAGTATCTGAAGCTCTTCGACAAGGGCGTGCCGATGCTGGCCGAGGCGGCGCTCGAGATCACCAAGCGCCCGCCGCCCGGCTCGTGAGGGGCCTGCTCACCGACTTCGGCGGCGTCCTCACCACGAACGTCTTCGACTCCTTCAAGGCCTTCTCCGAGGCGGAGGGGCTGCCGCCGGACACCGTCAAGCGCACCTTCCGCGAGAACCCGGAGGCGCTGGCGGAGCTGCGCGCGCTGGAGCGCGGCGACCTCACCGTCGAGGAGTTCGAGCCGCGCTTCGCGCCCCACCTCGGCGTGACCGAGACACAGGGGCTCGTGGAGCGGCTGTTCGCCGGCGTGGGTCCCGACGAGCCCATGATCGAGGCGGTGCGCCGCGCCCACGACGCCGGCATCCGCACCGCCGTCATCTCCAACTCGTGGGGCGGCACGAGCTACGACGTGGCCGACTGGCGCGAGCTCTTCGACGAGATCGTGATCTCCGGCGAGGTGGGCCTCCACAAGCCCGGCCCCGAGATCTTCGAGCTGACGCTCTCGAAGCTCGGGTTGCCGGCCTCCGAGTGCGTGTTCGTGGACGACCTCCGCGAGAACATCGAGGGCGCCGAGGCCCTGGGCATCACCGGCATCCTCCACCGCGGCGCCGACTCCACCCTCCCCGAGCTCGAGCGCCTCCTCGGCCTCGAGCTCCGTTAGACACCTTCTTTTCGGCGCCCCGCCGATTCGTCAAAGAATTTGACCCCCAGACAACTTTTTTGACGGGGGGTCAAATTTTTTGACAACGAATTTGATGGGGCATCAATTTTGTTGCCGGGGGTGCAATCTTGTTGCCGAATCGGCGGGGTCGCGCGTGGGTAGGGTCGTGCCGTGAGCGGGGACGACCCGTGGGTCATGTACTACGTGGTGCGCAGCGGGGTGCCGTTCTCGCTCGAGCGGGCGATGGCGGCCGCTGGCGCGGCGGCCGTGGAGTGCGTCGAGCGCTTCGGGCCGTTTGACGAGTGGCACGACCGGCCGCGCAAGGTGGCGCTGCGCGCAGACGAAGGCGAGTTCGCGCAGATACAGGAGCAGGAGCCCTGCGCCACAGAGCAGGAGGAAGCGCTCAATCCCTTCACCGACGCGCCGAGGCCGCAAGAAGAACAACCGGACGAGCGCGAGCCGGCGATGACCTACGTGATCCAGCCAGGCGTCATGCGCACCGCCGGCAAGGCGATGGCGCAGGCCGGGCACGCGGCACTGATGTGTGTGGAGGAACTGGAGCCCGCGCACCGCGAGCGCTTCGCGGAATGGCGCGAGGCCGGCCGCCCCGGCGAGCTCCTGACCGACGGCTGGGAGCGGCTCCGAACCGATCCCGAAGCCGTGACGGTCAGCGACGCCGGCCACACCCAGGTGGCGCCCGGCACCGAAACTGTGATTGCTCTTGTGCCTAGCTCTCGAGGGTCGCGTCGACCGTGATGTCGACGTTCCCCTTCAGCGCGCCCGACACCGGGCAGCCGTCCTTGGCCGCGTTGGCCGCCTCCTGAAAGGCGGAGTCCTCGATACCCGGCACGCGGCCGCGGACGGTCAAAGCCATCGTCGTGATGCGCGGCCCGCCTTCGGTCTCGAAGGTGGCCGTGGCGCTCACCGCCACGTGCTCGGGCGTGTGCCCGCCCTCCGCCAGCGTGTGGGAGAACGCCATCGCGTAACAGGCGGCGTGGGCCGCGGCAATCAGCTCCTCGGGCGAGGTCTTGCCCGCCGAGCGCGACGTGCGCGAGGCCCACGTGACCTCCTGCTCGTCGAACGCCCCGCTAGCGGGCGCCACGCGACCGCCGCCATGGGCGAGGTCGCCTTCCCAGACCGCGTTTGCGGTGCTCTCAGCCGCCATTCTTCTTCCTTCCCTTTCGCCCGAACATCAGCTCCATCGCCTTGCCGAGCATCTTCGCCTTGCCGGCCGTGTACGGGAACATCGTCGGCTCCTTGCTCGCCGCGAAGCGCGTGACCAGGATCGTCTGGGTCCGGCAGTACTTGCGGATGCCGGGCGCGCCGTGGCGAGCCCCCATGCCGGACTCCTTGGCGCCGGCGAACGGCGCCTCCTGGGCGAGGTAGTTGGTGAGCGCGTCGTTCACGCAGGTCGCTCCCGCCTCGATCCGGCGTGCCACGCGCTCGCCCTTGTCGACGTCGCGCGTGAACACGCTCGAGTCGAGCCCGTAGGGCGAGTCGTTGGCGAGGCGGATCGCCTCCTCCTCGTCGCGCACCTTCATGATGGGGAGAGTCGGCCCGAACGTCTCCTCGGTCATGCAGGCCATCGAGTGATCCACGTCGACGAGCACCGTCGGCTCATAGAAGAGGCCCGGCCCGTCGCCGCGCTTGCCGCCGGTGAGCACCTTCGCGCCCTTGTCGACGGCGTCCTTCACGTGGCGCTCCACCACGTCGAGCTGCGACGGGAAGGTCATCGCGCCCACGTCGACGGCGCCCGGCGCGGCCGGCACACCCTGACGCAGCGCGCTCACCTTGTCCACGACCTTCGACACGAACTCGTCGTAGACCGGCTCCTCCACATACACGCGCTCGACCGAGATGCAGATCTGGCCGCTGTTCGACATCGCCCACTGCACCGCGGTGTTGGCGGCGCGCTCCACGTCGGCGTCGCGCAGCACGATCATCGGGTCCTTGCCGCCGAGCTCGAGCGACACTGGCGTGATCCGCTCGGCCGCCTGCGCGAGGATCTTCTTCCCCACCTCGGTGGAGCCGGTGAACATGATCATGTCCGCCAGCTTCACGAGCTCGGCGCCCGTGCCGCCCGTGCCGGTGGCGATCTGAAAGACGTCCTCGGGACCGCCGGCGGCGCGGAAGCCCTCCGCCATCAGCATCGACGTGAGCGGAGTGACGCTGCTCGGCTTGAGGATCACGCTGTTGCCGGCCACGAGCGCCGGGATGGCGTCGCCGAAGTTGTTCGTGAGCGGGTAGTTCCAAGGGCCGATCACGCCCACCACGCCGTACGGCCGGTAGCGGGTGATCACCTTCTTGCCGAGAAGCAGTGGGGAGTGCGTGCGGATGCGCTCGTCGCCCAGGTACTTCGGCGCCTTCTTCGCCCAGAAGCCGAGCGAGTCGCACACGTAGAAGACCTCGGTGAGGATCGCCTCGTCAGGCGGCTTGCCGTTCTCCTCGGAGATCGTCTGTGCGATGCGGTCGCGGTTCTCAACGGCCCAGCGCCGCATCTCGTACATCACCTTTGCGCGGCCCTCGAAACCGAGCGCCTCCCAGGCGGGCTGAGCCGCGCGGGCGCGCTCGACCATGTCCCGGAGGCCGCCGGCGTCAAGATTGGGGACGTTCGCGATCGTCTCGCCGGTGGCGGGATTCTCGACAGTGAAGGTGGCTTGAACCTCGGGTGCTGCGTCAACAACGGCCATGAGTCCTCCTAGGAGTCGAGCTCGACGCGCTCGATCTTCGCATCTTCGAGGGGCTTGTCGCGGGCATCCGTGGGCTGGCCCTCGATCGCGTCCACGGTCTCCATCCCGGACACGACCTTTCCGAACACCGTGTGCTTGCCGTCGAGCCACGGCGCCTCGGCGGTGGTGACGATGAAGAACTGCGAGCCGTTCGTGTTCGGCCCGGCGTTGGCCATCGCGAGCGCGCCGCGCACGATCTTGTGGTCGTTGAACTCGTCCTCGAACGTGTAGCCGGGGCCGCCCGTGCCGGTGCCGGTGGGGTCGCCGCCCTGGATCATGAAGTCGCGGATCACGCGGTGGAAGATCACGCCGTCGTAGAAGCCGTCGCCCGCCAGCTTGCGAAAGTTCTCGACGGTCTTGGGCGCGTCGTCGTCGTGTAACTCGACCTCGATCGGCCCGTGGTTCGTGTGGATCGTCGCCTGGCTCATCTCTTGGCTACCTCCAGCCGCAATTTGGTTCCCCGGACAGCGCTCCCGGTGACCTTGTCGATTACCTCGCCCGCGCGCGCCGCGGGTACCTCCACGAAGCTGAAGCGCTCGAGCACGCGCACGTTGCGGATGTCCTCGCCCTCGAGGTGCGAGTTGTCCACGATCGCCTCGATCACGTCCGCCGGCTCGATTCCCTGCGCGCGGCCGCCGGACACGATCAGCTTCACGCACTCGCCGTCGGTCGTCGCCTTGCGCGGCTTGGTGTGGCGCGGCCGGCGCGTCTCGCGATCGCCGTTCACCGGGACAGGCGGCTTGGCAGCGGGCTCCTGCGACCAGGGATGAATCGTCGTCTTCGCGTGCTTCTCGATCGCCTCGAGGTCGCCGCGCTGCTTGGGGGTGATGAGAGTGATCGCCCGTCCCGAACGTCCGACTCGCCCGGTGCGCCCGATCCGGTGCACGTACACGTCGGGCGAGTTCGGGATGTCGTAGTTCACGACGTGCGTGACTCCCGAGATGTCGAGTCCTCGGGCCGCCACATCGGTGGCGACCAGCAAGCGCTCGCGCCCACCCTTGAAGGCGATCATCACGCCGTCGCGCGAGCCCTGCGACATGTCGCCGTGCAGTGCCCGCACGCGCAGGCCGAGATCGTCGAGGCGGCGGGCCAGACGGTCCACCCCGATCTTCGTGCGGGCGAAGATGATCGCCTGCTCGGGGTTCTCCGCCTTCAACACGCGCGCGAGGGCGTCTGGCTTCTCGCGGTCGGACACCTCGATGTAGGACTGGTCGACCGTGTCGATCGTGAGCTGCGCCGCCCGCACCTTGATCGTGATCGGGTCGAACATGCGCTTCTCGGCGAGCAGCTTGATCTCGGGCGGCATCGTGGCGGAGAAGAGCGCGGTCTGGCGGCCAGACGGAGCGCGAGAGAGGATCCACTCCACGTCCTCGAAGAAGCCGAGGTCGAGCATCTCGTCGGCCTCGTCGAGCACCACGTAGCGGGCGTCGCTGAGCACCAGCTCGTGGCGGTTCATCAGGTCCTTCACGCGGCCGACCGTGCCCACCACCACCTGCGCGCCCTGCTTGAGCTGCGCCACCTGGTTGCGGATGGGCGCGCCGCCGAACACGGCCACCACCTCGATGCCGCGGCGCTGCCCGTACGCGCGCAGCGCCTGCGTCACCTGGATGCACAGCTCGCGCGTCGGGGTGAGCACGAGCGCCTGCACCTCGTCGAGGTCGGTGTCGATGTAGTCGAGCAGCGGGAGGCCGAACGCGGCGGTCTTGCCGGTGCCCGTCTGCGCCTGGCCGATCACGTCGTGGCCCTGCAGAAGCTCCGGGATCGCCTGTTCCTGGATCGGAGTGGGCGAGTCGTAGCCCAGATGGTGCAGGGCCTCGAGCAGGGGCTGGGACAGCCCTAAGTCGGCAAAGGACGGCATGAACGGCTTGGAGACTAGTAGCGGCCGGTTTAGAGTCGCGCCGTCACATATCCCCCCAAGGAGGCCCAACGCTCCGGAGACTCGCATCTCGGCGGCCGCGCAATGCCACGGTCCGTCGCCTATCTGGCCTCTTCGTCGCCCTCGGCGGACATCAAGAAGGACACGCTCGGCGGCTCGCAGATCAACGAGTCGAAGCTCTCGACGGTGCCAAGCGCTACCAACGCCGTGAACGCCGTGAACGCCGCCAACGCGACGAATGCGGCGAACGCGGGCAATGCCGGCACCGTCGGAGGCCTCACGGCCGCTGACCTCAAGCTCAAGTGCCCGTCCGGGACGACCGCGTTCGCCGACGTCTGCTTCGAGAAGGTTTTGAGATCTGACCAGTCACTCGCGTCCGCAATGCAGACCTGTGCCGCGGCTGGACGCCGGCTTCCGACCCCGGGTGAGCTGTGGGCTTTCGCGCAGCAGCCGGGCGTGACGATCGGGTCCGGTGAGCAGACCGACAACATCTCCCTGAACGGGTCCACGCGGGAGGCGTACATCGTCAGCGGCCCAGGAAGCGACGGTTTCAGCAACCTGACCACATTCGCGCGGCCGTTCCGCTGCGTGGCCGCGCCGACGAACTAAAGGGAGGGATCGACCAAGAGCTTTCCGCTCGTCCGCCGCGCCGCGAGGTCCTCGTGCGCGCGGCGGACGTCGGAGAGCGCGTACGTCTCGCCCACGAGCGGCTTCAGCTCGCCGCGGGCCGCGCGCGCGTATAGATCCTCGAGCGGCTCGCGCATCATGTCCTCGCGGCCGAGGCAGTGCATGAGCCAGAAGCCGACGATCGACTGGCTGCCGCGCATGAGCCGGCCGGTCTTCACCGTGTTCTGCTCGCGGCTCGAGATGCCATAGGTGACGAGCCGGCCGAACGGCGCGAGCACGCTCAGGCACTCGTCGAACACGCGACCGCCCGCCATCTCGAACACGACGTCCACACGACGCCCGCCGTTGGCCTCGCGGATGGCGGCGCCGAGCTCGTCCATGCCGGGGTCTAGAGCGGCATCCGCGCCAAGCGACAGCGCCCGCTCGCGCTTCTCCTCAGATGAAGCCGTGGCGATCACCCGCCCCGCGCCGAACGGCTTGCCGAGCTGCACCGCCAGGTTGCCCACGCCGCCGGACGCGGCGATAACCACAACGCTCTCGCCCGGCCGGATCCGCGCCGAGGTCCGGTAGAGGTGCCAGGCCGTCAAGCCCTGCACGAGCAGCGCGAGCGCCACCCCGTCGTCCACTCCGTCGGGGATGGGGAACACCTGCGAGGCCGGCGCCACCGCGTACTCGGCATAGCCGCCCGTACCGGTCATCGCCACCACGCGCTGCCCGTCCGGGAGCGTGCCCGCCACCTCCGTGCCGGGGACCAGCGGGAGCTCGAACTTGGCCAGGTAGGTGTTCTCGCGCTGGTGCGTGTCGGCCCAGTTGATTCCCGCGCGGCTCACCTGGATCAGCACCTCGCCGTCACCCGGCGAAGGCACCGGAAGGTCCGCCAGCTCCATCACCTCAGGCCCGCCGAATTCCGCGATCTGGATGGCACGCATGGGGGCGGCAGGTTAGTCTCCCCGCCCGTTATGAGCCTGGTTGTCGTTGGATCGATTGCGTTCGACGCCGTCAAGACCCCGTTCGGCGAGCGGGAGAAGATGCTCGGCGGCTCGGCCGTGCACTTCTCGCTGGCGGCGAGCTTCTTCACGGACGTGCGAGTGGTGGGTCCGGTGGGCGACGACTTCGGTGACGCCGAATACGAGGTGCTCCACTCGCGCGGCGTGAACACCGACGACATCGAGCGGGTGGAGGGCGGGCAGACCTTCTTCTGGCGCGGCCGCTACGAGTTCGACCTCAACACGGCGCACACCGAGGACACGCAGCTCGGCGTGTTCGGCGAGTTCGACCCGAAGCTGTCAGACGCGTCGCGCTCGGCCGGCACGCTCTTCCTCGCGAACATCCAGCCCGACCTCCAGCGCCGGGTGCGGGAGCTGTGCGACGGGGCGCAGATGGCGGGCCTCGACTCGATGAACCTCTGGATCGACACCGCGCGCGACTCGCTCGTGCAGACGATCGGCGTCGTGGACCTCGTGTTCATGAACGACGCGGAGATCCGCATGCTCACCGAGGAGCCCAACCTCGTGCGCGCGGCGCGCAAGGTGATGGAGATGGGTCCGCGCGTTGTGATCGCGAAGCAGGGTGAATACGGCGCCGCGCTGTTCACCGAGAGCGGCTTCTTCGCGCTGCCGGCTTACCCGCTCGAGACGGTGATCGACCCCACCGGCGCGGGGGACTCGTTCGCCGGCGGCTTCCTCGGCTACCTGGCCTCACAGGGCGAGGGCGCCGCCGAGGACGACACCGAGCTTCGCCGCGCGATGACCTACGGATCCACGCTCGCGTCGTTCAACGTCGAGGAGTTCGGCACCGAGCGTGTAAGCCGCCTGACGCGCGACGAAATCGACGCGCGCTTCGAGGATTTCCGCCACATTACGGCGATCGAGGGCGTTCCCGCGCGCTAGCCGTTTCACCGGCTTGCAACGACGGGTACGATGCAAGACATGTCCGGGGGAGCGTGGATGTTCATATGGATGATGCTCGTCCTGAAGATCCCGATCGCGGCGCTGCTCTACCTCGTATGGTGGGCCGCCCGGCAGGACACCGAGCCTGCCCACGGGAACGACGGCGGCGGTAGCGACCGCCATCCGCACCACCCGAGCCGCCGCCCTCGCCCACGGCCTCCGCGACGTGGCCCGCACGCCGATCCGCCCCCGCCGTCTCCGAAGCGCATGCGCGCGCGCGGGCGACGCCTCTCCCCGTCCCACGACTGAGATACGCTGCCGCGCGCATGCTCGTCATAGGCGGCTTCGACTACTTCTATTTGACCGGCGCCCTCGGCGTGATCTTCGCGCTGGTCATCACCTTCCTGGGGCTGTTCAGCAACAAGTTCCCCGGCAAGGCAATGCCGCTGCTCATGGTCATCTCGGTGCTGCTGTTCGCCATCGGGATCGTCGGCGCAGCCGCCGGGGCGAAGTACAAGTCCGCCGAGCGGCACGGCCCGCCGGCCGGCACGCCGGTTGCGGGCCACAAGGGCGGGTAAGAAGTCTCCTAGAGCGCCTCGGCGCCGTCATTCGCAACAATCTGATCTCTAAGAGATCGGATCGACAGGAGACGCCATGCCCGAAGAGCAAGCACACGACGCAAGCGGCGATGGCGGCGTAGCCACCGCCCAGGAGACCCTCTCGGTCACCGACAACCGGACCGGCAAGAGCTACGAGCTCGAGATCAAGAACGGCACCATCCGCGCGATGGACCTGCGCGGCATAAAAGTGAACGAAGACGACTTCGGCCTGATGTCGTTCGACCCGGCCTTCACGAACACCGCCTCGTGCGAGAGCGAGATCACCTTCATCAACGGCGAGGCCGGCGTGCTCGAGTACCGCGGCTACTCGATCGAGGACCTCTGCGACAAGGCCACCTACCTCGAGGTCACCTACCTCCTGATCAACGGCGAGCTGCCCACGCGCGACCAGCTCGACGCCTGGGTCCACGAGATCACCCACCACACGTACGTGCACGAGAACTTGAAGAAGTTCGTCGAGGGCTTCCGCCACGACGCGCACCCGATGGGAATGCTCGTCGGATCGGTCGGCGCGCTCTCGACCTTCTACCCCGCGGCCAAGCACATCGACGACGAGGAGGAGCGGCACATGGCCGCCATCCGCCTCATCGCGAAGATGCC
>JAICJR010000069.1 GCA_025928345.1 Thermoleophilaceae bacterium
CCGTCGAACACGCGGCGCATGTCGTCGATCGAGTCGATCGCCACGCCGGTGCGGCCCACCTCGCCCATGCAGAGCGGGTCGTCCGAGTCGCGGCCCAGCTGAGTGGGAAGGTCGAACGCCATCGACAGGCCGGTGGAGCCGTGCTCGATCAGGTAGTGGAAGCGCTGGTTCGTCTCCTGCGCCGTGGCGTAACCCGCGTACTGGCGCATCGTCCACTTGCGCGAGCGGTACATCTCGGGATGGATGCCGCGCGTGAACGGGTACTCGCCCGGCTCGCCAAGGCGCTCCGGGAGCCCGTCCCGGACGTCGTCCTCGCCATAGACGGTCTTGAGCTCGATGCCGGAGTCGGTGAAGCGCCGCGGGTCGTCGGGGCCGACGATCGGCGCGATGGTGGGTTTGTCGGGACGCGTTGCCATTACCCCGAAAGATACGGATACGGGGGCGAGGCAGGTAAACCAGTCAATCCCGACCGGCTTACGTTAAATTAGCAGTTCGGTCCGCTCCCCCAACCGAAAGGACGAGTCCCATGTCCGTCACCGACGAGCTGATCCAGGCGAACGAGAGCTATGCCTCGAGCTTCTCCAAGGGAGACCTGTCCGCGCCGCCGGCCAAGAAGACGATTGTCCTCACGTGCATGGACGCGCGCCTCATCCCCAGCCGCTTCCTCGGGCTCGAGGAGGGTGACGCCCACGTGATCCGCAACGCCGGCGGCCGCGCCCAGGACGCCCTGCGCTCGATCGTTGTATCGCAGCGGCTGCTCGGCACGGACGAGCTGCTCGTGATCCATCACACCGAGTGCGGGATGCTCAGCTTCAAGAACGAGGACCTCCACGCGAAGATCAAGGAGGACCTGGACGCGGACGCGAGCGACATCGACTTCCTGCCGTTTTCAGATCTTGAACAGAGCGTCCGCGACGACGTAGAGTTCCTAAAAGACTCGCCACTCGTGCCTGACGACGTGTCCGTTCGGGGCTTCGTCTACGACGTGAAGTCGGGCAAGGTCACGGAGGTGAAGTGACATGTACGCATCCCCTCAGGATGCCCAGCAGCAGCCACCAGAGGACTTCGTCTACGTCGCGTGCCTGTACGAAGGCACCGGGATCGACGAACCGGACTTCATCGCGGTGGTCGACGTCAACCCGGAGTCCGACACCTACTCGCAGGTCGTGCATCAGACGCCGATGCCGAACGTGGGCGACGAGCTCCATCACTTCGGCTGGAACGTGTGCTCGTCCGCCTGCCACTCGGACCTCAAGCGCGACACGCTCGTGGTGCCCGGGATCCAATCGTCGCGCATCCACATCGTGGATGTGAGCGACCCGCGCAAGCCCGAGATCGCGAAGGTGATCGAGGGAGACGAGATCAAGGAGAAGACTGGCTACAGCGGACCGCACACGGTGCACTGCATGCCCGGTGACATCGTCACGATCTCGATGCTCGGGGACAGCGAGGGCAACCTGCCCGGCGGCTTCGCGGTGCTCGACTCGAAGGACTTCTCCGTGCTCGGGCGCTGGGAGGACGACAAGAACGGCCAGGAGTTCATGTACGACTTCTGGTACTCGCCGCGGCAGAACACGCTGATCTCGTCGGAGTGGGGCGCGCCGAACACGTTCAAGGACGGCTTCAACCCCGAGGACGTGGCGGCCGGCAAGTACGGTAAGCAGCTCCACTTCTGGGACCTCGAGCGCAAGGCCAAGGTGCAGACCATCGACCTCGGCGCCGACGGCCTGATCCCGCTCGAGATCCGCTGGCAGCACGACCCGGACTCCACGCAGGGGTTCGTGGGCGCGACGCTGTCGAGCAACATCATCCGCTTCTCGAAGAACGGCGAGTGGGCGGTGGACAAGGTGATCGACGTGGGCAACGAGGAGCTCGAGGGCTGGCCGCTCGAGGGCGGTGTGCCGGGCCTGATCACGGACCTCGTGCTGACGATGGACGACCGCGACCTGTTCTTCTCGAACTGGCTGCACGGCGACCTTCGTCACTACGACGTGTCAGATCCGGGGTCGCCGCAGCTCAAATCGCAGGTGTGGCTCGGCGGACTGCTGAGCCGTGACGGCGGCCACCCGATGGCGGAGGGGCCGCTCAACGGCGGGCCGCAGATGCTCCAGGCGTCGCTCGACGGCAACCGCGTGTACGTCACCAACTCGCTCTACTCGACCTGGGACAACCAGTTCTATCCCGGTATTCGCGGCTGGATGACGCGTTTGACGCGGCAGGAGGACGGGACGTTCGCGCTCGACCCGACGTTCTTCGTGGACTTCACGAAGATCGACACAGGCCCGGCGCGGCCGCACGAGATTCACCTGCCGGGCGGCGACTGCACCACCGAGATCTTCCCCTAAAGATTGCTTGCGGTGCTCGGGATGGCTCGCATAGGGTCGTCCCGAGTGACTCGCGCCCACGTTCGCTTTGCGCCGCTTCTCGCGGTCGTTCTGGTCGCGCTGTTGGCCGCGCCCGCGCTTGCCGCCGGGCCCACTGCCTCCACGATCACGTCCCCGTCTGATCCCGCGCTCATCTTCCGGGACCAGGACGGTTCTGGCGGCACGGTTGTCCTGAGCGTGGACGGCACCACCACCGGCGTCGGGAACGTCGACCTCCGCTGCTACGACGCGATCGGCAACTCGTGGGTGGCGGCCGCGGACGTGCCCGTGACGGCGAACCACTTCCACGCCGACATCACCAATGCGCATATCGGCGCTCAGGCTCCTTGCGTGCTCCGCGCGGTGCCGGTAGGCGACTCCGTCTCGCAGCCGCCCGGCACCAGCAGCCCATACTCGGGCCTGCGCGTCCTGCAGGCCTACCGCGCGTGGGACAGGATTTCGGGCGGGCCAAACGATGGGAAGATCTTCGATCTCAGCTACCTGGACTTCGGGGATGGCGGCGCGCTCAAAATCGGATCCGCGGGTACCTGTGCCGTCGGCATGATGGGGCTGCTCAATCCCACCACGCTGGTGGAGTCGCCGGAGATGTTCGGCTGCATCGGGCGCTTCTCCCCTACCGTGCGGGATGCGGTGAGTCCGGGGGCGCGCTCGGAGATCCAGGTGGACGGCGTCAACGCCTACCCGCCCTACAGCGCCATCCTGAAAGCGCCCGACGGATATCAGACCCCCGGGTTCGTGCCCGTGAGCGTGACCGACGCGTACGACCCCGCCACGGGTGATCTGATCGTCAAGGAGAAGGAGCGGCTGCTCCGGTGCCTGCCCGACGACTTCACCTGCTCGAGCTTCTCCCCTTTGGGCGTCGAGCTCGATCGCCTCATCACCACAAGCGCCCAGCAGCGCGACGTCAGTGAGACGGACACCTGGCGCTCCGTGGACGGCAGCCAGCACGCGCTCGACGCCCTATACGACGACGAGACGGGGGAGGTGTCTCCCAACCGGACTTCCTTCGACTTCCCGGGCTCGTCCGGCTTCCAGACCTACGACCACGGCGACCAGGTCACGCTTCCGCGCGGGCCGGGTTCGATTCTCGTCAAGGACGACAGCACCACGCCAGACGCCGGCGACGGAGTGAACCCGCAGGGCGCGCTCACCTACGCGAGTGCACCGGACGGCCCGCTCGTGTTCCACTTCAGCGACTCAGGCGGGACCGACATCCCCGAATGGACGATGCCCTACGCCCGGACGATCCCGGCGGGCGGGCAGATGGTGCTGCGCTTCGGAGTGGCGGACGCGCTTTCGCTCGCCGACGTGGAGGGTTTCGCCCAGGCCACTCTCGCGGGCTTCGCGCCGTCACTGTCGATCGACTTCCCGGCGAACGGCGCCGTGGTCCACAAGCGCTCGCTCGTCGTGAGCGGCAAGGCGGTCGACGCCGCCGGGGTCGCGCTGACGGTGAACGGCCAGGCGACGTCTGTCGCGTCGAACGGAGCGTGGTTGCGGCAGATGAATTTGACGCCCGGCACGAACACGGTCACAGCGGTTGCCACGGATCCGGACGGCTTCATGACGCAGCGCCAGGTCTCGTTCACGTACGTACCCGCGAAGGTTTCGGTCGGCGCGATCAAGCGCCTGAAGAACGGAGTGCGCATCCGGCTGAGCTGCGCCAACGATGTGTGCTCAGGGGTGGGAGCGCTGACGGTGCGAGAGCGGATGGTGGGACGAAAGATCAAGGGCCTGTTCGCGAAGCGGCGCAAGGCGCGGGTGAAAAAGGTCAGGCTCGCCCACAAGTCCTTCCTGCTCCAGCCCGGGCAGACGACCTTTCTCACCCTGAAGCTGAACGCCACCGGCCGCAAGCTGCTCGCCCGCTTCAAGAAGTTGCCGCTCCGAGTGAAGGTCACGCAGACGGTCACGGGCGCGGGGCCGGTGGCGGTGAAGAACTCCAAGCTCACGCTGAAGGCGCCACGCAAGCACAGGCGCAAGCACTGAGGTTTGCTCAGGCGTCGATCGGCGCCGGCGAGCGTGCGCCAACGGTGGCGCCGGCGCTCGCTGTCACCACGAAAGCGATCGCCAGCACGTCCACCAAGTTGAGGTTCTGGCCGAGCACGACGAGGCCGGCGATGGCCGCCACCCCCGGCTCGAGGCTCATCAGCACGCCGAACACGTGCGGGCGGATGCGGCGCAGCGCTTCGAGCTCGAGCGAATAGGGCACCACCGAGCTGAGCAGTGCGACGGCGAGAGCCACGGCGAGCAGATCGGGGTGGAGCAGGTTCGAGCCGGCGTCGGCGATCCCGATCGGGATCAGCGGGATCGTGCCGATCGCCATCGCGATAGCGAGACCGCTGCCGCCGCTGAACGCCTGGCCGACGCGGGCGTTGATCAGGATGTACGAGGCCCATAAGCCGCCCGCCACGAGGGCGAAGATCACGCCGGTGATGTTGGAAGCGCCGACTCCGCCAAGCAGCAGCACTCCCGCGGCGGCGAGCGCGGCCCACAGCACATCGAGCCGGGTGCGCGAGCCGGCCAGCGCCACGCCGAGCGGACCGACGAACTCGAGCGTGACCGCGACGCCGAGGTGGATGCGGTCGATCGACTCGTAGAAGGTGAGGTTCATGAACGCGAGCACGAGGCCGAAGAGGACGGCGAGCCGGAGGTCCCGGCGTGAGTGCGCGCGCAGAGACGGACGCCAGAGGGCGCAGAGGACGATCGCCGCGAAGGCCACTCGCAGCAGGACCGTGCCCGCTGGGCCGAGGTGATCGAACAGCTTGGTGGCGAACGCGGCGCCAACCTGCACCGACCCGATGCCCACGAGCACGAGGCCGGGGGCCGGCACGCGGTCGAAGATCGATTCGCGCTGGACTGTCTGCGCCTGCACTTGCACGGCCATCCAAGCTAGCGACCTGCAGCTGCTCGGCACTAGCATCACCCGCATGGAGGTGAGGGTTCGGCTCTTCGCCATGCTGCGCGAGCGCGCGGGTGCGAGCGAGGTCACGCTCGAACTGCCCGAGGGCGCGCGCGTGAGCGATGCGCTGGCCGAGCTCGGATCGATCGCCGAGGGGCTCCCGCTCGTGATGGCCGTGAACCGCGAGTACGCGAGCGAGGACCAGCCGCTCGGCGCGGGCGACGAGCTCGCCCTGATCCCACCGGTGAGCGGTGGCGAGGCCGCTGTGCAGCACGTCCGCGTGACGGATCAGCCGCTCGTGCTCGACCCGCTCGTGGCGCGCGTGCGCGATCCGCGCGCGGGCGCCGTGGTGGTGTTCGAGGGCGTGACGCGCGAGGTGGACAAGCTCGAGTACGAGGCCTACGTGGAGATGGCGGAGGAGAAGATGGCGGCGATCGTGGCCGAGGCGGTGGAGCGCCACGGGCTCTGCGCCGCCGCGGCCGAGCACCGCGTGGGCGACGTGCCGCTGTCCGAGCCGAGCGTGGCGGTGGCCGTGTCCGCCCCGCACCGCGGCGAGGCGTTCGCGGGCGCGCGCGAGATCATCGACAGGCTCAAGGCCGAGGCGCCGATCTGGAAGAAGGAGATCGAGGGTGGAGAAGAGCGCTGGGTCGAGGGCACGCGGCCCTGAGCTGAACGCGCTGCTGCGCGCGCTGCCGTCCGTGGACGAGCTGGCGGCGCGGCTCGAGGGCGTGCCGCACGTGCTGGCGGTGAGCGCCGCGCGCGCGGTCATCGCGGAGCGGCGTGAGGCGCTGGCCGCGGGCGACGCCGGCGAGCGCGATCTGGTGCAAGCTGCTTTGGAATGGCTCGAGCGCGCGGCGCGCCCGAGCCTGCGCGCGGTCGTGAACGCCACCGGCGTGATCGTCCATACGAACCTGGGCCGGGCGCCGCTCGCCCCGGTTGCAGCGGCGGCCGCGGCCGAGGCCGGGCGCGGCTATTCCAACCTCGAGTACGACCTCGAGCGCGGCGAGCGCGGCTCACGCCAGGCGCACGTGGAAGCGTTGCTAGCCGAGCTCACCGGCGCCGAAGCGGCACTCGTGGTGAACAACTGCGCGGCGGCCGTGCTGCTCGCCGCGGCGGCGCTGGCGGCGGGCCGCGAGCTGGTGGTGTCGCGGGGCCAGCTGGTGGAGATCGGCGGCTCGTTCCGGGTGCCGGACGTGGTGGCGCAGTCGGGCGCGCGGCTCGTGGAGGTGGGGACGACCAACCGCACGCGGGTGTCCGACTACGAGAGAGCTATCGGGCCGGACACCGGTGCCGTGCTGCGCGCGCACCAATCGAACTTCCGCACGGTCGGCTTCGTGGAAGAGGTGGCGATCGAGGAGCTCTGCGCGCTTGGCGTGCCGGTGATCGACGACGTCGGCTCGGGCGCGCTCGCCGAGCGCGTGCCGGAGCTCGCCGACGAGCCGCCGGTGCGCCGCTCGGTCGCGGCGGGCTGTGCCGTCGTCTGCTTCTCCGGCGACAAGCTGCTCGGCGGCCCGCAGGCGGGGTTGATCGTGGGGACGCGAGACGCTGTTGATCGCTGCCGCAAGCACCCGCTCGCCCGCGCGCTGCGGATCGACAAGCTGTCGCTTGCGGCGCTGGAGGCCACGCTGCAGATCTATCGCGACCCGGCGGGAGCGCTTCGCCAGGTGCCGGTTCTGCGAATGCTCACGGCCGGCGAGGAGGAGCTTGCCGCGCGGGCGGAGCTGATGCGGTCCGAGCTGGCGGATGCCGGCGTGGACGCGCGCGTGATCACAGCGGCGGCGAAGGTGGGTGGCGGGGCTCTGCCACTGCTCGAGCTGTCGGGGCCCGTGTGCGCCGTGGATCCGGCGCGGTTGTCGCTGGACGAGCTGGCGCGGCGGCTGCGTGGCGGAGACCCGCCGGTGATCGGCCGCGCGCGCCAGGGCTGGCTGCTGCTCGACCCGCGCACGCTCGACGACGCTGAGGCCGCTGCGGCGGTCAGCGGCGTGATCGCGGCGCTCCGGTAGCCCTCATCCCGATGGCCACACCTCAGCGCCGCGACCAGCCGCTCACACTAGGAACCGCCGGTCACATCGACCACGGAAAGACCGCGTTGGTCGATGCGCTTACCGGTAAGAACACCGATCGGCTTCCAGAGGAGCGGTCGAGGGGAATTTCGATCGAGCTCGGCTATGCGCCGCTCATGCTGCCGAGCGGCCGGCGGGTCTCGGTGGTCGACGTGCCGGGCCACGAGCGCTTCGTCCGCACGATGGTGGCGGGCACCTCCGGGATCGACCTCTACCTGCTGTGCGTGGCCGCCGACGACGGCGTGATGCCGCAAACAAGGGAGCACCTCGCGGTGCTCCGGCAGCTGGGGGTCAGTACCGGGGTGGTCGCGGTGACCAAATCGGATGTAGGCGAGCCGGAGCTGGTGGAGGAGGAGGTGCGCGAGCTGCTGCCGGGCGTGGAGGTGGTGCGCGTATCGGCGCTCGCGCGAACCGGGCTGGACGAGCTGCTTGCGGCGCTCGACCGGGCTGCCGCCGTCGTGCAGGGGCGCGCGGGTACGGACGGGGCGCCGCGGCTTCATCTCGATCGCTCGTTCACGCTGAAGGGCATCGGCACGGTGGTGACGGGCACGCTGTGGTCGGGCTCGATCGGGCAGGGCGACAGCGTGCGCGTGCTGCCGCGCGGCCTGAGCGCGCGCGTGCGCTCGGTGCAGGTGCACGACCAGCCGCTCGAGCGGGCCGAGGCGGGCCAGCGCGTGGCGCTCAATCTCGTGGGCGTGGGGTGGCGGGAGCTGGGCCGCGGGGACGTGGTGAGCTCAGCGGGCGCGGATCTCGCGCCGACCTACCTCATCGACGCCGCGCTGTCGCTCGAGCCGGGGGCCCGGCCGCTCGAACGCGGCAGCCGCGTCCACATCCACCACGGCACGCGCGAGGCGCCTGCCAGGGTGGTTCCGCTCGGAGAGGGCTACGCGCAGTTGCGGCTCGAGGCGCCGCTCGTGCCGTTGCCGGGCGACCGCTTGATCGTCCGCCAGCTCGCGCCGCCCGACACGATCGGCGGCGGTGTGGTGATCGACGCGCACCCGCGCAAGCACGGACCGTCGCCTGAGCTGGTGGAGCGGCTGCGCGCGCTCGAGCGCGGCGAGCTGCCGCCGGCCGACAAGGTGGCGCCGCAGGCACCGGCCGTGGAGGAGGAGCCGCCGCCGCTCGACGAGGCTGCGCTACAGCTCGCGTCGCTCCTGCGATCCGACGGGCGCGAGCCGCGCACCGACAACGAGCTTGCCGACGCGGCAGGGTTGTCGGCGAGCGAGGCCGCCGAGCGGCTCCGACGGCTCGCCGCGGCGGGCCAGGTGGTGCGCGTCGCGCGCAATCTCCACTTCCACCCCGAACCGCTCGCCGAGCTAGAGGCGAGCGTGATCGCGCTGTGCGAGCGCGACGGCGGCGCAACGATCGCGACGGTCCGAGACGAGCTCGGCACCTCGCGCAAGTACGCGCAGGCGCTGCTCGAGCACCTGGATGGCGAGAAGGTCACGCGCCGGGTCGGCGACGCGCACGTGCTGCGGCGCGCGGTGCGTTAGCGCTGGTAGAGGCCGGCCGGCGGGCGGCTGTCGAGCCGGTTGAAGTAGAGCGCCGGCAGCGGAATCACCCCCGGCGTGGCCGAGCGGAAGCGAAACAGCGTGTACGTGCGCGTGAAGCGTCGCTCGACGAGCGTGAAGCCGACCGCCGGCGGCTGGTGTGTGGCAGGGCGCGGCGGAGGCTTGGCGCCCGAGAACGTGCTGCTGCGCTGCGCAAGCGCGACCACGTCGATCTCCTTCACCGGAATCGGCTGACGAGTGAACTCGGCGCCGAGGTAGAGGCCGACCGGCACCGACGCCGACGCGGGCGTGATCACGATGGCCCGCGGCACCGTGGCCGGACCGAGCGCGCGCGCCACTCCGCGGTTGTCCTCACGCTGATAGGCCGGATTCACCCACACCGCGATCGATACGAACAGTCCGACGGCGCACAGCCCAAGCGCGGCCGCAAGTCCGGTGCGGCCCGCGTGCCGCGCGCCCATCCCGATCGCCGGGACGAGCATCAGGGGCAGCCAGGCGGCGAGCACGTTCCGCGTGTCCAGATAGTCGGCGCCCGCGAGCGCGAGCACGATGGGGATCGCCACACCCACGACACCGACGTACGCGGCAATGCCGGCGGCGCGCCGCTCCCGCTCCACCACCCGGGCGTACACGAGCCACAGCGCGACCGCGATGAACGCCGCCCCGAGCACGACCACCAAGGTCTGCAGCGGCGAGGCGTAGCCCACCACGAACTGCTTCGCCACCTGCACCACGCGCTTGGCGAGCGAGCTCTGCGTGATGAACGATGTGCTGTCGAGCTTGCGCTGGCGGAGCAGCAGCGGGAGCAACGCCCCCGCGACGGCGAGCAGCACCGCGATCGCGGCGGCGGGCCGGCGACGGTCACGTGCGCGCAGGAGGAGCCACGCCGCCTCGGGGACGACCACGAACGCGGCGAAGTAGTGGGTGGCGATGGCGAGCGCGGACGCGACCGTCCAGAGCGCGAGCGCGCGGTCGCGCTGCTCGCCCAGCTGCTGGACGAAGAACAGGAACGAGAGCGCGGCGAACAGCGCCATCAGCGAGTACGAGCGCGCCTCCTGCGAGTACCAGATGAGCAGCGGGTTAACCGTGGCGAGCGCCGCAAGCACAAGCGCGATCCGCTGAGACACGAGCTGCCGTGCCGCCACGTATGCCACCGGAACGAACGCGGTGCCCGCGAGCGCCGACAACGAGCGCAGCCCAACCTCTCCGTCGCCGAACACCCGGCTCCACACCCAGGCGACCATGTAGTAGAGCGGAGGCGTGGACTCGCTGCCGCCGATGCTCGACAGCATGTGGCCGAAGCTGCCCCGCAGCAGCCGCACCGTCACCGCCTCGTCGAACCAGTAGCTCTGGATGTGGAGCGTGGAGAAGCGAAGTACCGCCGCGAGCGCCGTCAGGGCCACGATCGCCTGGACGGAACGGGCCCGCATAGGGCGGGCAGCTTACGCGGCGCGCCTAACGGCGCCGCGCACTTGGGATGACACTTGGAGATCAGGGGCCGAATTCGGCGGTGGAGCCGGTGGGTTTGGGCGCCGGCGTTGGTGCCGGAGCAGGAGTCGCCGCCGCCGGTGCGGGTGCCGCCGCTGGGGCGGGGCGGACCGCCGGAGCAGGCGCGGCCGCCGGGGCGGTGACGTGGTTCGCGGAGTGCGCGGCATGCGCGCGCCGATGACGCTTCACCCCTACTTGCTTCTTTTTTGAAACGGTCACAACCCGCGGCTTCACGTGCGCGACGTGCGCAATCGGATGAGGCCTCGGCGGATGGTGCGAGTGCACCACCACAGCACCCCCACCCACAAGTGCCCCAGCCACCGCCACCAACGCAGCCGTTTTCTGCATCCCGAGGTGACCGAAGAAGCGCCCCAGGCGGTGCAAAAACCCTGGAGCCAGCAGCGGCGCGAATGCCGCCACGCGCGCCGGCGCCGCGCGGTAGTCCCGCAGCGCCGCCCGGCACGCGATGCAACTCCGCAGATGGGGGCGCAGCGCAGACATGTCCTCCGCCGTCGCCTCTCCATCAACCAGCCGCGACAGCAAAGGTGCGAGCCGTTCGCACTCCGCGCCCGACTCGATCCCCGCCACGCGGTCGAGGAACCGGCGCCGCCCCTCGCTCAAACAGCGGTTCACCTTCGTGTACGTGAACCCCGTCTCCTCGCAGATCTGCTGGTAGCTGTAGCCCTCCGCCCGCAGCAGCAGGCAGCGCACCTCCTGCGGCTTCAGTCTGCTCATCGCCTCGATCCCAACGCGCAGCCGCTCGAAGCGCTCGGCCTGCTCGTGGGTGGGCGGCACGAATCCAGAAGCGAGCTCGGAGTCCCCGGCGAGCTCCGCGCGCTTGCGCTGCTTGCGGATCGCGAAGGCCTCGTGCTTGACCACGGTCTTCAGCCACGGCACGAGGTCGTTCTCCTCGAGCGAGGGCGCGCGGGTGAGCATGATCTCGAGTCCGCGCTGGTAGGCGTCCTCCGCGTCCTCGGCGCTGAGCGAGTAGCGCCGCGCCGTCGCGATCAGCTGCCCGCTGTGGCGCTCCACGAGCGCGCGCGCCGCGGGCGAGATCTCCTCGCGCGTGGGACGGTCCTCCGCCGCCCGACCTCCGTGTCGGATCGCTTGCTGCATTCCCCTGCCGAAAGTCCAGAGTGGGACGAAGTTCGCCCCCCGGCAATACCTCAAATCGCGACGGAATCCCGCTACTAGCGGACTTTTTGCGGCCGCAGCACGTGTGCCAGCACGCGCGGGCTGAGCATCGTGAGCGGCGAGCGGCGGCGCGCTCCCACGGCCTCGAACGCCGCGAACGCCACCGGGTCCTGCGCCGCCGCCTCGTACATCCGCCGCTCGAACGGGTTCGCCTTGCGCGCGGTTGAGAGGTCCGCGATCAGGAAGTGGTGCAGACCGAGTCGGCGGCGGTGGACTTTGCGGTAGCTGCGCAGGCCGGAGTCGAGGTCGGCGCCCGACCCGAGCGCCGCCCCCACGCAATCCGCCAGCCACTCCGCGCTCTGGAAGGCCCAGCCGCAGCCCACGCCCCACAGCGGATCGCTCGCGAGCGCCGCGTCACCCACGAAGGCCATCCCGCGCGCCGCGGCCGGCCGCATCACGTTCGGCAGCTTGAGCTTGCCGAGCAGCTTCGACTCGCGCTTCGCGCCGCTCAGATCGGGCGCGCCCGGCAGCGCCGCGATGTAGCGCGAATACGCGCCCTCGAGGTCGGCGCGGAACTCCGGCAGCCGGTTCTCGTGCGGCCCGGCGAGCACGAGCGTCAACCCGTCCTCGTTGGGGAACGTGTACGCGCAGTCCGGCTCCATGAACCACATGCGCGAGCGCGTATTGCCAGGCTCGATCCCGCTCCAGTAGGCCCAATAGAAGAAGCGGCGGTGCGGCCGCACGCGGCCGGGCACGCCCGCCAGTTCGGCCATCCGCGAGTCGCGCCCGTCGGCCGCCACCACGAGTCGCGCGTCGAGCGAGCAGCGCCCGCGGGAGCCGTCTTCGATCTCCACGCCGCTCACGCGCCCGTTGCCTCGCAGCCCGACCACGGTCTGCCCCGGCATGTAGTCCACTCCCGGCGTATCGGCCGCCAGTTTGCGCAGCATCGGGTCGAGCATCCGGCGCGTGATGTTGTAGCCGTAGGGGGCCTCGGAGAACGGCCGGATCCAGCCCGTGTACGGCGACCACACCTCGATGCTGTTGTGCACCGCGCCACGCTCCTCGATCAGAGGCGCCAGGCCGAGCCGCTCGATCGTCGGCGTCGCGCTCGGCTGGATGTAGTGCGTGCAGACGGTCTTGTAGTGATCCGGATCTGGGCTGCGCTCCACCAGCGCCACACGCGCGCCCGCGCTAGCGAGCATCCGCGCGGCCGTGCAACCGGCCACGCTCCCACCCACAACCACCGCGTCATACGAGTCCATTTGGCGAGCCTCGCGCCTCGAAACAGGGCCGTCAAGTCGAATTAGTGGCGAAATCCGCGGATCGCGTGTAGGTTCGGAAAACCATTCCGCTCCGTTCGCGGTTTCCCCCTCAGGTCTTGGCCAGACCGCCCAGAGGCGAGCATTCCCCCCGAAGGGGGGGCTCCCTCGCTGCGTGAATCTCTAGAGTCGTTGCGGGAGTGCTGTCGCAGCGGCGCTCGCAACCCCGTGCGCACCGGTACATTTCCGCGCGGGAGAGGTTTCCTAAGGCAGGGCGAGAATGGCCAATGGGCTGGTGAGACATCTTGAAGAGGTGAAGTCGGCACCCGTCGTGCTTCCTCCGCGCGACGTCCGCGCGCGCAAGCCGCTGCTACTTCGCCTGGAAACGGGCCGCAGCCTCGTGCGCGTGGCCACCCTCGCCGCGCTCGACGCCTTGGGTGTCTTCCTCGCCATCTGGACCGCTCTCGAGGTGAAGGCCGCGCTGCGCGGCAAGTCGGACCTCGTGCTCTCGTTCCACCAGGCCTGGGACGTGGCGCCGCTGGCCTGCCTCGTCACGATCCTCCTGTTCGCCCGCTCACGCCTGTACGGGCCGCGCGCTATCCGCCCCGGGTTCGCGCGTGTGATCGGCTCGCTCTTCCAGGTGATGATCGTGTCGCTGATCTACGGCGTGGTGGAGGGCGGGCACTTCAGCTCGTACTACATCTTCTACGGGTCGCTGCTCTTTGCCCTCCTGTACGTGAGCGCGTTCCGCTGGGCTTTCGAGCAGGCGAGCGGCGCGCTCCTGCGCGCGGCCGGCTACCGGCGCCGTGCCGTGCTCGTCGGGTCGGGGCCGCACATCCAAGAGGTGGCGGCTGCGCTCGGCAGCGGGAAGCACCCCGAGCTGGAGCCTGTCGGGTTCGTGTCGCTCACCCCCTTGCCGTCCAACGGCCTCAAGGACCTCGGCCCGCTTGATCACATCGACCGCTACTTCGGCCAGATCGACGAGGTGTTGATCGCCGATCCCGACTTCCCGCAGAGCGAGGCAGTCGAGCTCGTGGACCGCTGCCACCGGCATGGAGTACGGGTGAGGGTGGCGCCGTCCACGATGGAGATCCTGATGGACCGCGTGGAGTTCGTCCCCGGCCAGACGCTCCCGCTGTTCGAGCTCAAGCCGCCGGTGTTCGACGGCACCGACTGGCTGCTCAAGCGCGCGTTCGACATCGTGGGGTCGATCATCCTGCTCGGGCTGTCCGCGCCGGTGATGTTCGTGATCGGGCTGGCGGTGAAGTTCACCTCGCGCGGCCCGGTGATCTACCGCTCGATGCGGCCGGGCATCGGCGGCGAGCCGTTCGCGTGCCTGAAGTTCCGCACGATGTACGAGGACGCCGAGCTTCGCCAGTCCGAGCTCGAGGAGCACAACGAGAAGGGCGGCGCCATCTTCAAGATCAGGCGCGACCCGCGCGTGACGCCGGTCGGCCAGTTCCTGCGCCGCTGGTCGCTCGACGAGCTGCCGCAGCTCTTCAACGTGCTGCGCGGCGAGATGTCGATCGTGGGTCCGCGTCCGCTTCCGCAGCGTGACTTCGACCGGCTCGAGGACTGGCACCGCAAGCGCTACCTCGTGCTGCCCGGGATCACCGGGCTGTGGCAGGTGTCCGGGCGATCCGAGCTCGACTTCGACGAGCTGGTGCGGCTCGACTTCCTCTACCTCGAGAACTGGTCCGTGTTCCAGGACCTGAGCATCATGCTCAAGACGATCCCGGCCGTGATCAAGGCCAGGGGCGCCTGGTAGACGAGCCTCTCAGCGACGGGGTCGTGACGCTGCGGGCGTGGCGCGAGGAGGACATCCCCGCGGTCGTTGAGATGTGCCAGGACCCTGAGATCCCGCGCTGGACGACGGTGCCGTCGCCCTACACCGAAGAGCACGCGCGCGACTTCGTGCTCCATGGCGTGCCTGGGCGTGACCGTCAGGTTCAGCTGGCGATCGTGGACGCGGAAGGCGGCGAGCTGCTCGGGTCGATCGGGTTGTTCTCGAAGGATGAGGGAGTGGGCGAGGTGGGCTACCTGGTTGCTGCTCCGGCCCGCGGCCGGGGTGTGGCCACTCGCGCCGTGAAGCTGATGTGCCGCTGGGCCTTCGAGGACTTCGCGCTCGCGCGCATCCAGCTCCACACGCTGCCGGGAAACACGGCATCCGAGCGCGTCGCAGAGAAGGCGGGGTTCACGCGCGAGGGGGTGCTGCGCCAGTACGCGGTGATGAAGGGCGCGCGCACCGACATCACGATGTTCTCGCTGCTGCCCGGCGAGCTGTAACTAGCCGCGCTGGCGCTCGCGGTACGCGCGCGCCTTCGCCCGGTTGCCGCATACCTTCATGCTGCACCAGGTTCGCGAGCGGTTCTTGGACTGATCGAAGAAGGCCCACTGACAGTCGTCGAGGCGGCACGCCTTGAGTCGCGGCCAGGTCTCGTCCGCCATCGACGTGTAGGCCACCCCGAGGATTCGCGACAGTGCCCCGGGCACGTCAGCCTCGTCGGGCACGAGCTCCGCCCGGCCGCCCGGCGCGAAGCTCACGCGCAGACGCGACCGCTCCGCCGCGCCATTGAGCGTGGTCAGCGCGCTCGTGTCGAGCGGCGCGCCGTTGTTTGCGAGAAGGAGGGCGCGAAGAGCCTCGCGCACCGCGAGCGCGCTTTCGAGGTCGCCGCCGTTCACCTGTGCGCCGCTCGGAAGCAGCTCGCGCTCGCCGAGCCACGCACGGAGCGCCTCAGGGTCGCGAAGCGTCTCGCCGTCCGGCTGGTCCAGCTCGTTGGTGTTGAC
>JAICJR010000119.1 GCA_025928345.1 Thermoleophilaceae bacterium
ACGGCTTCCACCGCGGCAGCGGGCAGCTCGAGGGTGTCCGGCTCGGGGTCCGCGAAGCGCACCGTCGCGCCCGCCCGCTCGGCGGCGATCAGCCACGGCGCGACGTTGCCGTCGTGGTCGATGCGGGTGCACACGATCTCGTCGCCCGCCGAAAGCGAGCGACCGACGGCGGCCGCGAATGCGAAGGTAAGCGTGGTCATGCTCGGGCCGAGCACGAGACCATCTGGGTCGCCGCCAAGGAACCGTGCCGCAGCCGCGCGCGCCTCCACGACGAGGGCGTCCGTGCGCTCGCCGGCCTCGAAGGCGCCGCCCTGGTTCGCCACCGCGCCGGAGCGCATGAAGTCGGCGATCGCCTCGATCGCGGAGTCGACCGGCTGGGCGCCCGCCGGAGCGTCGAAGCGCGCCCAGCCATCCGCCAGGCCCGGGAAGCGCTCGCGGTTCACGCGGGGACCCCTGCCGTGGCTCGACGCGGTACCACCGAGCTGATCACGGCGGCGAGTCCGAGCAGGAGCCGCGCCCAGTTGTCCGCGGCGCTCACGGGAAAGATGCTGAGAATCGACTGTCCTGTGCCGAGGACGAAGCCCCACACGGCCAGCGCTACGAGCACGAGGCCGGCCCCATAGCCGTACGCGCGCGTTCCCGACGGCGAAGTGGCCGCCAGCCCCCAGATTCCGAGCAGCACGTTGAGGGTGTTGCTCCAGCCGTTCACGCGGAAGATGCCCAGCATGTCGTCGTGGATGTGCTCGTTGCTCGTGAAGGTGCCGTTGTAGAAGAAGCCGGCGATTCCGGCCGCCAGCAGCAGGACCCCCAGAAGGCGAGCGCAGGTCTCGGCGGGCGATCGTCGTTGCAAGTGACGCACTCTACGTCTTAGAGAGCGGTCAGCCCGCGCCACTATCGTCTCGACTCGTGGAGACCTGTTACCGGCACTCCAGCCGCGAGACCGGGGTGTCGTGTTCCAACTGCGGACGCCCGATCTGCCCTGAGTGCATGACGCCGACGCCGGTCGGCATGCGCTGTCCCGAGTGTGCTCGTCAGCGAACGAAGGTGGTGAGAGCGCGCAGCATGTACGGGCGGCCGAACATCACCTACGCGCTGATCGGGATCAACGTGGTGGCGTTCCTGGCCGAGCTGGTGAGCGGCGTGAACCTGCTCGGCACGAACGGGTTCGGCGGCAGCAAGCTGATCCTGCACGGAGCGCTGTTCGGCCCATCCGTCGCAAGCGGTGACTACTGGCGCATCCTCACCGCCGGCTTTCTCCACTACAACCTCTGGCACATCGCGTTCAACATGTACGCGCTGTACATCCTGGGCACGATGCTCGAGCCGGCGATCGGAAGCTTCCGCTTCGCGCTGATCTACTTCGTGGGGCTGCTCGCCGGATCGTTCGGCGCGCTGATCGTCACGCCGGACAGCCTGACGGTGGGGGCCTCGGCCGCGGTGTTCGGCCTCTTCGGCGCCGCGATCCTCGAGATGCGCTCGCGCGGCGTCGATGTGATGTCGACGGGACTGCCGCTCTGGCTCGGCATCAACCTGGTGTTCACCTTCACCTTCAACGGCATCTCCGTGGGCGGCCACATCGGCGGCCTCATCGGCGGCGCGCTGGCAGGCGTGGCGATCGGCGAGCTCGACAAGCGGCGTGACGTTCCGCGGTTCGTCGGGCCGCTCGTGGCGGTCGCGCTCGGAGTGATCTCCGTGATCGGCGCGATCGCTGTGGCTTAGGAAGCGGGCGCGGGCGCGTTCAGATCCACGTCGATCAGTCGCTCCCTCGGCGGCTCGTCGACGAGGTCCGGATGGAGGACGTGCGCGAGCAGCTCGACGCCGTCCACGAGGCGCGGTCCGGGGCGCGAGAAGTACGCCGCGGCGTCCACCGCCACAACCTGTCCCGCGCCAAGGCACGCCAGCTCGTCGCGGTGCTGCATCACCTCGTGCGCGGCGCGCTCGGCGTAGTAGCCGCAGGGCATCGCGAGCACCACGTCCGGCTGCGAGGCGCGCAGCTCGTCCCAGGCGACCTCGCGGGAGCGCTCGCCCGGGAAGCCGATGGAGTCTTCGCCGCCGGCCAGCTCGATCATCTGCGGTACCCAGTGGCCGCCGATGAACGGCGGGCCGAGCCATTCGAGAGCGAGTACGCGCGGGCGGCGGTCGGCGCCGCGAACGGCGAGCTTCACGCGGTCCAGGCGGTCGGCCAGCTCGCGCACGAGGTCCACGCCCGCGTCCTTCGAGTCGGTGGCCTGGGCGAGCGTGCGGATGTCGCCCATCACCTCTCCGATCGTGGACGGGTCGAGCGAGATCACCTCCGGCTCCGACGGCAGGCGTTCCGCGACCGCGCGCACATCGTCGAATGACACGGCACACACCGCGCACACGGCCTGCGTGACGATCAGGTCCGGCTCGAGGTCGGCGAGCAGGTCCTCGTCGAGCTCGTAGATCGCCTCGCCCTTCTTCGTGCGCTGGCGCACCGCGGCGTCGATCTCGCCGGTTGAGAGCCCGTCCGGAATCACGCTGCGCGTGAGGTGGGGGAGCTGCTCGATGCCCTCGGGGTAGTCGCACTCGTGGGTGACGGCCACTACGCTGTCGCGCAGGCCGAGGGCGCACAGCATCTCGGTGGCGGACGGGACAAGACTTGCGATCCGCATGGGGGTAACCATGGCAGCTTTGGGTGAGGACGAGGTAAAGGAAAGGCTCTCCGGGCTCGACGGCTGGGAGCAGAAGGGCGACGCGATCGAGAAGCAGTTCCAGTTCGAGGACTTCTCGGGCTCGGTCGACTTCGTCAACACGATCACGCCGGTTGCGAACGAGATGGACCACCATCCCGACCTCGCGATCTCGTGGAACACGGTGACCGTCACGCTCTCGACGCACTCCGAGGGCGGGCTCACCGAGAACGACTTCGAGCTGGCTCAGAAGATCGACGGGCTGGGCTAGCCGCTACTTCCTTCGCGCGCGCTGGTTGTCTTAGCCATGAGGCTCGGGCTGGCCGCGCTCCTGGGGTCGCTCGTCCTTGCGTCCGGGACGCAAGCGATGGTCACACAGCGGCCGGCATCGAGCCTCACCACACCCGGCGCATCTGAGCCGGCGCTCCGGTTGAATATCGCCCCGGATGGGGGTGCAGGGGCGCGGCCGGCTGGCCGCGGAGCTTTCTCGTAGGGACTTCATCGCGCGTGCGACCACGCTCGGCGCGGGCGCGTACGTGCTCGCCGCGCTGCCGGGCGCGCGGCTGATCCAGGCGGCGCTCCCGAGTGCGAGCGCGCCCGCCGATGCCACGCTCCAGGCGTTCGCGGACACGCTCGTGCCGGGGCGCAAGGCGACCAAGACGGATCTCGGCGACCCGATCGACCCGCGGGCGATCGCCGGAGTGGACTCCGAGCCCGGCGCCGTGGAAGCGGACGCTTTGCGCCTCTTCCACGATCCGCTGATCGGCTTCGACGCCTTGGAGGCGCCGTTCCTCGCGGACCTGTCCGAGCGCTCTGCCGCGGTCGGCGGCGGCGCGTTCCTGCTCCTTCCGTACGAGAAGCGCGTGGACGTGTGCATGTCCGGACTGGACTTCTCCAACCCGTCGCGGATCGTGTGGGAGGCGGCGGCGGCCGTGCCGTTCACCGCCTTCTGCGGCGCCGCAGAGCATCCGATCGGCACAAGCGAGAACGCCTCGGGCTACCGCGTGATGGGCTACCCGGGAGCGGCACCAAACGGGTACCAGCAGGACTTCAGCTACGGCCGCCCGCTCTCCCGCGAACGCACGCAGGACGGGAATCTGAGCTGATGGCCGAGCGCGTTGACGTGTGCATCGTCGGCTCGGGCTTCGGCGGCTCGATCTCGGCGTGGCGGCTGGCCGAGCTCTACCAGGCGGCCGGCGCCGATCCGGCGAGCATCCTCGTACTCGAGCGCGGCGCGCGCTTCAAGCACACCGACTTCCGCCAGTCGATGTACGTGGGCAACCTCGCGCGCGTGTATGAGCTGATCCAGTCCGCCGACGGGAACGGCCAGGTGGTGGTGGCAAACGCGGTGGGCGGCGGCTCGAACCTCTACCTCGCGGCCTCGCTGCGCGCGCCCACCGAGACGTTCGAGCGGCGCGACCACCGCCCGGATGACGGCGGCGACCGCCGCATGTGGCCAGGGCCGATTTCCCGCAGCACGCTCGACCCGTACTACGCGCGCGCCGAGGCTGGGTTGCGCGTGAACCGCCCGCGCTGGGACCAGGTGTCGAAGTCCGGCGGTGTGTGGGCCGCCACGCTGGCGGCCGCCGGCCACACGTGCGACCGCGTGCCGCTCGCGATCGACCCGGGGCGCTGCGTGAACGCCAAGTGGTGCCACACCGGATGCATCTTCGGCGCGAAGAACACGGTGAACACGAACTACCTGGCGAGCGCGGAGCACGCGGGCGTGCGCGTCCGGCCAAGCCGCCAGGTGGAGCTGGTGAGGCGCTCGCTGCCGAACGCGAGCGGTTACCGCTACGTGGTGACTGCGGCGGAGATCGACAACGAGGGCGACAGCCCCACGCGCCAGCCCACCGGCAACTTCGAGGAGATCGAATGCAAGGTGCTGATCCTCGCCGCGGGCGCGATGGGCACGCCGGTGATCCTGCTGCGCTCGCGCGCGGCGATGCCGTCGCTGTCGTCGCAGGTGGGCAAGAACCTCGGCGTGAACGGCGACCACATCGCGGGCGCGGAGTTCGACCCGGCGCAGCTGCGCGCGCAGCTCGGGCTCGACTACGGCGAGTTCTACAAGGGCCGCCCGATCACGACGATGAGCTACGACTGGTGGACGGGCGCGGACGGCACGCGCTTCAACCTGCAGGAGATCTTCCTCTCCACCCTCACCAACTTCCTCTACGACGACGGCCGCCCGGGCGACCCGTCCTGGTGGGGTCTCGACAAGAAGCACTCGATCGCCACCTGGAACAACCACATCGAGCTGCTCGCGATGGTTGAGGACACGAACGACGGCGAGTTCGTGCTGCCGCCGCAGGAGGGCGACAACGAGCGTCCCAACGCCGGGCCGGTGACGGTCGGCCTTTTCACCTACTCGTTCTCGGAGCAATCGCAGAACGTGCGAGCGGCGGCGAACGCGGCGATGAAATCGGTGGTGGAGCGAAACGGGCTCGGGCGCTTCCTCGCGCTCACGGAGTCGAAGGGCGCGTACTGCGCGCACCCTCTCGGCGGCGCTCGCATGGCGGAGACGAAGGACCTCGGCGTGGTGGACGACCAGTGCGAGGCGTTCGACAACGAGGGCCTCTTCTGCATCGACTCCTCGGCGATACCGACGTCGCTCGGCGTGAACCCGTCGCTGACCATCTCCGCCGTATCCGAGCGCGCGGCGGAGCAGCTGGTGAAGAGAAGTGAAGACTTTGGGCTGCCCAAGGCCCCAAAAGGCTTCAGGCCCCGCACCCCTGACGTGTATGTGGGCGACCGCGTAGTGCCGGGAAACTAGGCACTACGCACTACCCACTGAAAAACCCGAACGCCCAGCCAACGCTCCGAGCCCTCTGCTACGGTGATGAGCGTTCGCCGAATGACTGACGACGAACCTCCTCGAAGTAAGAAGCCCCGGCCCCGCCCGGCACGATGAATCTCGTGCTACTCGTGGTGGTCGTTCCGCTGCTGATCGCGGTGAACGGCTTCTTCGTCGCTGCCGAGTACGCGCTCGTGCGCTCGCGCGTGGACCGGCTCGAGCAGCTCGAGCAGGAGGGGCGCAAGCGGGCCACGCTCGCCAAGCTCCAGATCGGGCGCATCGACGAGTACATCGCCGCCTGCCAGGTGGGCATCACGCTCGCTTCGATCGGCATCGGTGCCGTTGGCGAGCCGGTGCTCGCGCACTATCTCGACAAGCTCGGCGACAACGTGCTCACGCACTCGCTGGCGGTCGTAATCGCAGCGATCATCGCGTATCTCCTCGTCTCCGCCCTCCACATCACCTTCGGTGAGCTAGCGCCGAAGATCTTCACGGTCGCCAAGCCCGAGACGGTGGCGATGCGCTCCGCTCGCCTCCTGCAGTTCTCGAGCGTCGTCTTCAAGCCGGTCTCGGGCGCGCTGTCGGCCGCGGCGCAGCTTGTCCTGCGGCCGTTCGGCATCAAAGCGGAGGGCCTCGGCGAGGAGACCACCACCTCCGAGGACCTGAAGTTCCTGATCGCGCGCAGCGCCTCGGGCGGCACGCTCGACCCCGGCGAGGCGGTGATGCTCCGAGGCGTCTTCCACCTGCACGAGCAGGAGGCGCGCAACGTGATGACGCCGATCCCCGCGGTGGTGACCATTGACGTGTCGGAGACCGTGGAGGCGGCCCTGAAGCGCTGCGTGTCCTCGGGCCACACGCGCCTGCTCGTGACCGAGGACGAGAACACCGACCGCGTCCGCGGCATCGTCCATAGCAACTCGCTCGCCCGCCTCCTGATGACGCGCGGCGCCGACTCCTCGATCGAGTCCGTCGTGAAGGACGCGCCGATCGTCCCGGAGACGAAGCCGCTCGACGACCTGCTGGCGGACCTCCAGCGCGAGCGCAGCTCGATGGCCGTCGTGGTCGACGAGTACGGCCGCACGGCCGGCATCGTGACCGTGGAGGACATCATCGAGGAGGTCGTCGGCGAGATCACCGACGAGACGGACCCGGCCGGTGGCGCGGTGCGCCGGCTCGCGAACGGCGACTGGTACGTGCGCGGGCACGTGCCGATCACCGACCTCCAGGACTACGGGCTCGATCTGCCGATCGACTCGGACACCTACAACTCCGTCGGCGGCTACGTATTCGGTGAGCTCGGGCGGCTACCCAAGCGCGGCGACATGGTCAATGCCAATGGCTATTCGCTGCGCGTGGAGTCCGTGCGAGAGAACCGCATCGAAGCCGTGCGCATACGCGATCACACGCCCGCGCGTCGCGAAGACGGCGGGTCCGTCCGCGACGAGGGTTAGCTTGAACCGGCAAGAGCTCTTCCAGCCGCCAGGAGGTCTTGCCGATGTGGTCCGTGAAGCTCACCGACTCCCAGCGCGACGCGCTGCGGGCTCTCATCAAAGCCCAGGGGGAGGTGGGGCCGTCGCTCAGCGGCGGACTCGAAGCGCTCGAGTTCGCGCGCTGGGATGACCTGCCCGAGGCTGAGCTTCCCTGGGAGCGCGTCACCGAGCTGGCGAAGCTTCAGGGAATCGGCGAGGCGGACGTGGTCTGGGACCTCGCGTCCGGCCTGCCGACGCCGGTAAATCGCCCGCTGCCGCGGCGGCGTCCGCCCGCTCGGCGGCCCCCGCCGCCACCGCAGGCGCGCCGCGAAGCGGCCTAAGCGCCGCGTTCGTTCAGGGATCGCGCAGCAGAAGACGAGCTGTCGACTCCGCGATCCAGCGCTCGCTCTCGTCCAGCGACCAGCCGTGCTGGTGGCGCAGCTGCGACCAGAGCGTGAGTGAGCTGAGCACGGCGAGGGTTGTCGCCGCGCGGGGCACGGTCATTCCCTCGCGCAGGGCGCCGAGCTTCCCCAGGCGCCGCGCGGCGATCTCGGTGCCGGCGCGATGCCGCGCCATGCCGTCCTCCACGGCCGCGGCCGCCTCGGGCTCGACCGCCGCCGCCGACATCAGCGCCTCGATGAGCCCGCCGCAGCGCTCCTGCAACTGACGGGAGATCTTCGCGCCGAGCGCGATGATCGTCTGCGGATCCTCCGCCATGCGCAGCTGCTTGCCGAGCTCGGCAACGCCCGCCTCTTGGTCGATCAGGTCGTTGAGGGCGAGCACGAGCTCACGCTTCGAGCCGCAGCTCGTGTAGATCGTCTGCACCGCCACGCCAGCCTCGGCAGCGATGTCGGCCATCGTGGTGCTCGCGTAGCCGCGCTCGACGAACAGCCGCCGCGCCGCCTGGAGGATCTCCTGGCGCGTGGCCTCTGCCTGCTGCTGTCGGCGCGCTGACGTGTAGGTGGCCATCGGTTGACAGCTTACCCGTTACGCGATACACATTCCAGTCATTAGAGATTCATTCTAGTGAACTGAATGCCGTTCTAGAAGGAGGATTCGCGTTGAGTCTGACCCCAGCCATGAAGACGAACACGGAGGTGTGCGTCCGCGCCCAGACGGAGCTGTTCGGGCAGGGCAGGACCGAGCTGGCGGATGAGCTCGTCACGCCGGGATGCGTCGACCACACCGCCCCGCGCGACATCCCCGCCGGGCCGGAGGGCATCAAGGCCGTGATTGGCTGGCTGCACCGCACCTTCTCCGATCTCCACTACCAGGTGGACGACGCTTTCGGCGCCGACGATCGCGTGGCGGTGCGCTGCACCGTGACCGGCGTCCACAGCGGTGAGCTGGCAGGGCGGCCGCCCACCGGCCGCCGCTTCGAGGCGATGCAGATCCACGTCTACCGGCTCGAGGACGGCCGCATCGCCGAGCACTGGGGAGCGCGGAACGACCTGACGATGCTCATGCAGCTCGGCCTGCTCGGCGGAGAGGAGAACGGCCATGTCTCGTGACCTCACGGACACCCGTACGCGGGCGGTCCGGCTCCGGCAGCCGCTGAACCTATGGCGGCAGCGCAGGTGGGCGCCTAGGGCATTCCCGGCTCAGCGCCCGGCCGCGGTCGTTCCATAAGACGTTCGGTCGGGGGGCCGAATCCGAACGGCTCGTAGAACGCGGGGTCGTCGGTGTGAAGGACCCAGCGCACGTTCGCGTGGGGTCCGTCCACCACGGCCTCGCCTACGAGCGCCGCACCGAGTCCGCGGCCGCGGAAGTCGGGGTGCACGTAGACGTCCGCGAGGTACGCGATCGAGTTGCCGTCGGTGACCACGCGGCAGAAGCCGGCCTGCCGGCCGTCGGGCGCGTACAGCCCGATCACCCGCGCGGACTCGCGCACGAGCCGCTCCACGGTCGCGCGCGGGCGCCCGATCGCCCAGTACGCCTCGGTCGAGAGAAAGCGGTGCAGCTCGTCGATGTCGACGCGGGCGCGGTCGTCGTCGAGCTCGAAGCCGCCCTCGAGCAGCTTCAGCATCTACTTCGCGTAGTCGTAGAAGCCCGCGCCGCTCTTGCGGCCGAGCTTGCCCTCGTCCATCAGCTTCCGCACCGTCTGCGGGATGTCCACGCCGAGCGTCTCGCCGATGGCGGTGGACACGTCCAGGCCCACGAAGTCGAGCAGCGCGAGCGGGCCCATCGGGTGGCCGGCGCCCATCTTCATGCAGGCGTCGATGGCCTCAGGGTCGAGGCCGTCGCCCTCCTCGAGCAGCCGCACGGCGCTGAACAGATAGGGGAAGAGAAGGCGGTTCACCACGAATCCCGGGAGGTCGGGGACCTCGACGGGCTCCTTGCCGAGCGACTGACACAGCGCGCGGGCGCGGCTCTTCGTGTCTTCGCTGGCGGCATCCGGGAAGGCGAGCTCGACCAGCTTCATCTTCGGCACCGGATTGAACACGTGGATCCCGGCGAAGCGGTCGGGACGTCCGCTGGCTTCGGCAAGCTTGTTGACCGACAGGGATGAGGTTGTGGAGGCGATCAGCGCATCAGGTTCGAGGAGTTCGCCGAGCTCGCGCAGGATCTGACATTTGGCGTCCATCTCCTCGACGATGGCCTCGATCACGAGTGTGGACTCCGCAAGCTCGCCGATGTCCGTGACGACGTCCACGTGATCGCCCAAACGCTCGCGTGCGCGGTCGGCGGAGTGCTCGCTCCGCGCCCATAGGACAAGCCCGGGATGCTGATCGGCCGTCTGCGCCAAGCCGCGCGCGATGGCCCCGCTCCCGACTATCCCCAGCCGTTCCGTGAGGGTCGATTGACTCACCAGTCAACTCAGTACCCTACATATGAGGCGCAGTTTTTGCGCAGACCCGTGAATCACCAGGAGGTGGGCTCAGATGCCGATGGAGAACGGGCGCGAGGTGGTCATCGTCGAGGCGGTCAGGACGCCGGTCGGGCGCGGCCATCCCGAGAAGGGCTACTACAAGGACACGCACCCGAACGAGCTTCTCGGCAAGTGCTACACCGAGGTGATCGAGCGCGCGGGCATCCCCGCCGCGGAGGTCGAGGACGTCATCACCGGCTGCGTGCAGCAGTACGGCGAGCAGATGTTCAACGTCGGCCGCAACGCCTGGCTCCAGGCCGGGCTGCCGGTCGAGACGCCGGCCACCACGGTCGACCGCCAGTGCGGCTCCGCCCAGCAGGCCGTCAACTTCGCCGCCGCGCTGATCGCCTCCGGCGTGCACGACGCCGTGATCGGCAGCGGCGTGGAGCACATGGGGCACATTCCGATGGGCGTGGGGTTCAAGTGGGTCGACGAAGTCGGTTCGCCCTGGCCCGAGGAGCTGATGGCGAAGTACGACCTCGTGCCGCAGGGCATCTCCGCCGAGCTGATCGCCGACCAGTGGGAGATCCCGCGCTCGGAGCTCGACGAGATCGGACTGCGCTCGCACCAGCTCGCGCACCAGGCCACCGAGGAGGGCCGCTTCGAGCGCGAGATCATCCCGTTCGCCGTGAACGGCGACACCTACGAGACCGACCAGGGCATCCGCCCGGACACGAACCTCGAGGCCCTCTCCCAGCTCAAGCCGGCGTTCAAGCCGGATGGCAAGGTGACCGCGGGCAACTCGTCCCAGATCTCCGACGGCGCGGCCGCCGTGCTGCTGATGGAGCGGAAGAAGGCCGAGTCCCTGGGGCTGAAGCCGCGGGCGAAGATCCTCGACCAGACCACCGTCGGCGTGGATCCCGTGATCATGCTCACCGGCCCGATTCCCGCCACGCGCAAGCTGCTCGACCGCAACAAGATGCAGATGTCCGACATCGATCTCGTGGAGATCAACGAGGCGTTCGCGTCGGTCGTGGCCGCATGGCGGCGCGAGCTCGAGCCGGACATGGACCGCGTGAACGTGAACGGCGGGGCGATCGCGCTCGG
>JAICJR010000117.1 GCA_025928345.1 Thermoleophilaceae bacterium
AAGGCGAGTGCCGCGAGCACCATTCCGAACAGGAACACGGTGTGGAGCGAGTTGGCGAACGCGCGCATCAGCGGGTCGTGGACCTCAGCGGGCAGAGATTTGATCGCGCCCGGAGAGCCGAGGAGCGCGCGCGAGTCGAAGTGGCCGAGCGCCCCCTTGGGCACGAGCTTTGCGATCTCCGTGCCGAGGCGGGAGGCGAAGATCGCGCCGAACACGGCCACGCCCACGGAGCCGCCGATCGAGCGGAAGAAGGTGGCGGTGGAGGTGGCGGCGCCGATGTCACGCGGCGGCGCGGAGTTCTGCGCGACGAGCACCAGCACCGGCATCACCGTGCCGATGCCCACGCCGATCACGAGCATGAAGACCGATGAGGTCGCGCGCGTGGTGTCCACGCCGAGGAGCGACAGGAGGTACATCCCGCCGGTCATGATCGCCGCGCCCGCCACGGGGAAGACCTTGTAGCGGCCGATCTTCGTGATCAGCCGCCCGGAGATGATCGACGCGGTGAGGAGGCCCGCCATCAGCGGCAGCATCAAGAGACCCGAGCCGGTGGGCGACGCGCCGTCGACGATCTGCAGGAAGAGCGGCAAGAAGGTGAGCGCGCCGAACATCGCGAGGCCGACGAGGAACGCCACACCGCTCACGACGCTGAACGGACCGGAGCGGAAGAGCCTGAGCGGGATCACCGGCTCCGCGGCGCGGCGCTCCTGGAAGACGAACAGGACGAGCATCACAACGCCTGCCACGCCAAGCCCGACGATCGTCTTCGAGTTCCAGGCGTACTGGTTCCCGCCCCAGGTGGTGAGCAGGATCAGCGAGGTGGCTCCGCCGGCCAGCAGCCCCGCGCCGAGGTAGTCCACGCGGTGCGTGCTCCGCTCGCGCGGTGGGAGGTGAAGGCGCGAGGAGGTGACGGCAAGCGCGACCGCGCCGACCGGGAGGTTCACGTAGAACACCCAGCGCCAGCTCAGCGCGTCCACGAAGAAGCCGCCGAGCAGCGGCCCCACGACGCTCGCGAACGCGAACACCGAGCCCATGAGGCCCATGTAGCGGCCGCGGTCGCGCGGCGGCACGAGGTCGCCGATGATCGCCTGCGCGCCCACCATGAGCCCGCCGGCGCCGAGGCCCTGGAGCGCGCGCAGGAGCACGAGCTCGGTCATCGACTGTGACGCGCCCGCGAGCGCCGACCCCGTGAGGAAGATGACGATCGAGAACTGGAAGATCCGCTTGCGCCCGTACATGTCGCCGAGCTTTCCGTAGAGAGGCGTGGAGATCGTGGACGCGAGCAGGTAGCTCGTCACGACCCACGACAGATGGCTCACGCCGCCGAGGTCGCCGACGATCGTGGGCAGCGCCGTGGACACGATCGTCTGGTCGAGCGCGGCAAGCAGCATCCCGAGCATGAGCGCGCCGAAGACAGGTGCGAGCGCGCGCGTGGACGCGGTGGTGGGCGAAGAATCAGACATGGGCTCGATAACGGAGGGCCTCTCCGTTATCGGCCAACTTTACGCGCCCGCGCAGCTCGACTTCAGACAGCGGGGTGCTGCTCGGCCCAGGCCACGATGTTCTTCGAGTCCGCCACCACTTCACCGTCGTCGGTCACCAGCACGGGCACGGTGCTCTTGCCGGTGAGCCGCTTGGCCTCGCGCCTGCCGGACGTGGCGTTGAACGCGTCCGAAAGGAGGGTCCAGCCGTAGGACTTGACGAGCTCCGGGTCGTGGCCCGCCTTCTTGAGCGCCTCGTATGCGTTTCGGCACGGGTGGCCGCCGGGACGTGGTGAGGGGAACGTGCCCCAGCAGATGTAGAGCTTCATCGCGCGCGGGAGCTTACGGGGAAGCGACGGCATCCGGCGAGCCCGACGCTGACGTTGCGTAAGCTGATGGCGGATGCCGTCCCTTCGACCCCTGCTCTGGTCGGCCGCCTTGGCCGTCACGCTGCTGGTTGGCTGTGGCGGCGGCTCGGGTTCGTCCGCCGGCGCGACCGCGGTCACGGAGACGAGTCCCGCCGCGGCGCCTCGCCCGCACGCCGCCAGCCGCGCCGGGGACTGGACGCGCTTCGGCTACGACGCCGCCAAGTCAAACGACGCGCCCCGCGGCATCAGCGCGGCGCGGGTGGCCAAGCTGTCGGAGCGGCGGGTGAAGCTCGCCGGCACCGTGGACAGCTCGCCGATCTACCTCTCGAACGTGCGCGTGAGGGGGCACAACCGGCCGCTGCTCGTCATGACCACCACGTACGGCAAGACTCTCGGCGTGGACGCGGTCACCGGCGCCACCCTGTGGACGTTCACGCCGGGCGCGTACCGGCGCGTGGCCGGCTCGGCGCAGATCACCACGGCCACGCCGGTGGCGGACCCGAGCGACCGCTACGTGTACGCCGCGTCGCCCGACGGGGTGATCCACAAGCTTCGGGTATCGAACGGCAGCCAGGTGCGCTCGGGACACTGGCCGGTGTCGATCACGCGCAACGCGAGTCACGAGAAGATCGCCTCCTCGCTCAACCTCGATGGCCGCAACGTGCTCGTCACCACCGGCGGCTACATCGGCGACGCGCCGCCGTATCAGGGGAAGGTCGTGTCGATCGACCGCATCAGCGGACGCATCCGCCACGTCTTCAACTCGCTCTGCTCGAACCGGCGCAGGATCATCAATCCCTCCACGTGCTCCGCGCAGGAGTCGGCGATCTGGGGCCGCGCCGGCGCGGTTGTGGATCCGGCCACCCACAAGGTCTACGCCGCCTCGAGCAACGGCCCATGGAACGGCAGCACCAACTGGGGTGACAGCGTGCTCGAATTCTCACCCGGCGTGGGGCGCTTTCTGCGTCACTGGACTCCTTCCAATCAGCGTCAGCTGGAGGCCTCGGACACGGACGTCGGCTCCACGAGCCCGGCGCTTCTGCCCGCGCCTGACGGCGGCCCCGGCGCGAGCTTCCTGCTCCAGGGCGGCAAGGACGCGCAGCTGCACCTGCTCAGCCTCGGCTCGAGCCTGTTCGGCGTGACGGGCGCGGCGGGGAGGCGCCTCGGCGGCGAGGTGCAGGACATGCCAGTGGTTGGGCACACCGACGTCTTCACCGCTCCGGCGGTGCTTCACCGCAAGGGGCTGACGGAGGCGTTCGTGGCCACGGGCGGCGGCACCGCCGGCTACCAGCTGAGCGGCGGCCGGCTCCACGTGATGTGGCAGAACGGCACCGCGGGAACGAGCCCGGTGCTCGCCGGCGGGCTGCTGTGGGTCTACAACCCGAACGGCGGGCTCAACGTCTACAACCCGGCGAGCGGGAAGGTCATTCGTCGCCTGCCCGCGCCGTCAGGTCACTGGAACAGCCCGATCGTGGCGGGCCGGCGGGTCTACCTGCCGAGCGGCAACTCGAACGACCACGCCACCTCGGGCGTGCTCAGCATCTACCGCTAGGCCTCGGGCGGCCAGGGGAAGCGCCCCGGCCTGAGCTGTGGCCAGCCGGCGTACGCGGTCGCACGGTCCTCGGTGTCCTCGTCCACGCTCGCGCCGTACTTGCGCGCCGTCTCGCTGGCGGGGAAGACGAGCTCGCGTCCCGCGATCCGGGCGCCGACCATCAGCACGATGCAGGGGCCGTCACCGGCGCCGACGATCACGTGCGCCGTGTTGGGCGGGCAGTGCACGAAGTCCCACTGGCGGAGCGGCCGTTCCTCGTCTTCCACGATGAGCACCGCCTCGCCCTGAAGCACAAGGAACGCCTCCTGGCCGGACTCGGCGTGGTACATCGCGGCCGGCTTACCCGGCCCGAGCACCCGCACGTTCATGCCGAAGTGCGGGAAGCCGCCGAACTGCCCCTCGAAGATCACTCCGTACAGATCGTCGGAGATGCCCATCGCCACGGCGTCTCCCACATTCACGACGAACCAGCCGTCGCCCTCGGGCTTCTTGCCTATCTCGGTGTCCGTGAGCTGTGCCTCGGGCACGGGTGTGCGGGCCATGCGAGTTCCTTTGGAGTCGGGTTCGCGGCGTTGATATCAGGCCGCGGGCCGGCGCGCGAGGTCTTCCGCGCTCTGGAGCAGCTCGTG
Organism: Thermoleophilaceae bacterium; assembly: GCA_025928345.1. Lineage (GTDB taxonomy): Bacteria > Actinomycetota > Thermoleophilia > Solirubrobacterales > Thermoleophilaceae > JAICJR01. The sequence continues at coordinate 4,031 of JAICJR010000117.1, forward strand.
AAGGTGGCGGCGCGCGATCAGCGCGGGCAGCGCCGCAAGCAGGAAGTTGAAGGCCCGGTAGGCGATCACGGCGGCGAGGGCCGGGGCCAGGGGCTGGCGCACCCAGTAGAGGGCGTAGGTCATCAGCACCTCGGTCACGCCGGCGCCGCCGAGCGGCAGCGAGCGCCTCGTGGCCGCGTAGCCCGTGGCGTAGGCGAGCACCACCTTGCCGAAGTGCAAATCGAGGCCGAAGGTGCGGAGCGCCCCGTAGAAGGCGGCGATGTCGGCCGCCCAGTAGAGGATGCTCCCCAGCCACGCGCCCGCGTACTTGCGAGGCTGAGAGATGAGTGTGTGGAGCACGCCGACGCCGTCGAGCAGATCCGCGAGCCACGCGCGCTTCTTGCCGCCGATGCTGCAGATGCGCTCGCGCCGGCTCGGCGCGCTGGCCCACAGCGCGAAGCCGAACCCCACCGGCACGGCGATCGCCCACGGCCACAGGAGCGAGGGCAGGATGTTCGCTCCCTGGATGAGGAACACGATGGACACCACGCACACGACTGGAGCGAGAACTGCCCACTCGAGGATGCCCAGCCCCAGCACGCGCACGCGCGCGCTCCGCGCGTCCTCGTGGAGAGCGTGCAGCGCCTGCTTGTCGAGACCGAATCCGCCGGCCACCGCGAAGGGCCCGAAGCCGGCAGCGACCACGCGCCCGACGATCGGCAGCTCGAGCGGCGCATGGCCGTGCACCTGCGCCACCGAGCGGTAGGCCAGCGCGTACGCCGGATAGGTGAGGAACTCGGCGCCTGCGATCAGCGCGATCCAGCCGGGCTGCACGCTCTGGAACGCCCGGCCGAGCTCGTCCGCTCCGGTCACCCACGCGATCAGCAGCACGCCCCCGGCCGCGATCAAGGTGGCGAGGGCGGACGCAACGATCGGATGGCTCCGAAGCCAGCGCCGCACGCGCCCGACCTTACTGACCGTCCCTGAGAGGCGCGATAGCCTGCCGCGCCATGGCTCACATCCTCTTCTACGAGTACGTGGCGGACATCGTGGAGCGCCGCGGCCCTCACCGCGAGGCGCATCTCGCCCGTATCAACCAGTGGCGCGACGACGGGAAGCTGCTTCTCGCGGGCGCGGTGGGCAAGCCCCCGCACGGCGCCGCGATCGTCTTTGACGTGGATGACCCGGCGGAGGTGGAGCGCTTCGCGGACGAGGATCCGTACGTGATCGCGGAGCTCGTCAGCGAGCGGCGGATCGAGTCGATCGCTCTGGTGTAGCGGCGCCGGTGCCGCCGGAGGTCCTGACCCAGCGACACCTGAATCGCGCGCTGCTCGCTCGCCAGATGCTGCTCGAGCGCGGGCGGACGAGCATCCCGAAGACGGTCGAGCGCATCTGCGGCATCCAGGCGCAGTACGCGCCTTCGATGTACGTGGGGCTGTGGTCGCGGCTCGAGGGATTCGAGCGCGAGCAGCTCGACCGGGCGCTAGAGCGGCGCTCGGTGGCCCAGGGGACGCTCATGCGCATCACGATCCACCTCGTGTCGGCGCGGGACTGGTGGCCATTCGCCGCCGCGCTGCGTGAGGCGCGCAGGCAGTGGGTGGTGAAGGCGCGCCGGCAGGATCCGGCCGAGGTGGCGGGCGCTGCGGAGCGCCTGCGCGAGCTGATGGGCGGCGAGCCGATGCCGACCGCCCGCATCCGCGAGCTGCTCGGCGTTCCGCTCGGCTGGAACGCCGCGCTGTGGCTCGACATGGTGCGGGTGCCGCCGTCGGGCACGTGGGCAAGGCGGCGCGCCGACCTGTATGCCGAGGCCGAGGACTGGCTTCGGGATCCTCGCGGCAAGGTGGACGTTGCCGCCGCGACGGACCACCTGGTCCGCTCTTGCCTGCGCGGCTTCGGGCCGATGCGGCCGGCGGACATAGCCAGCCTCACCGGCCTGCGCCCGCCCGACGTGCGGAGCTCGCTCGCGCGGATCGACCTCCGCCGCTTTCGCGACGAGCAGGGCAAGGAGCTGGTGGACGTGCCGCGCGCTCCGCTGCCGGACCCGGACACGCCCGCGCCGCCGCGGCTACTCGCCACCTGGGACCCCACCTTGCTGCTCCCCAACATCCGTCGCGCGGGCACGTTCCTCGATCGCCACCGCTCGAAGCTGACGAACAGCGCATACCCCCAGGGCACGTCGCTCTTCACGGTGGACGGCGTGGCTGCCGGAGCCTGGAAGTTCGAAAAGGGGCGGGTGACGCTCGACCCGTTCGACAAGCTCGACCGCGGGACCCTGCGCCAGCTGCACGAGGAGGCGGAGCGCCTGGCGCAACTGCACCGTTGACCGGGGGTGCGCCGAGCGAATAGGTTGCTCGCATGAGACGCGGCATCGCTTTGGTCGCAGCTTCCGCACTCGTGCTACCGGCCGCGGCTCTCGCCGCGCGCCGGGTCATTCACGGCCCCGCTGGAGGTGGCAGCGGGACCGTGGACATCACGCTCGTGACGAAGAACGGGGTGGTCACGAAGCTCACCCGCTTCGAGTTCAACAACATCCAGGCCACCTGCAAGGACAGCATGAGCATCACCGCGGTGTCCAGCCAGTTCCCGCACACGATCAAGGTGGCGAGCGACGGCAGCTTCCACAAGAAGGTGAAGGCGAACGGCGGCCGCGTGACCTACACCGTGAGGGGCCACTTCAAGAACCAGAACAGCGCCAGCGGGAAGCTACGAGTGAAGGGCCCCGTGCCAGGCTGCCCCGACGCCGACACCGGCACCGTGCACTGGAGCGCCAAGCACAACTAGCCCATCGCGCGCTGCCACATGCGGAGGTACGCCTCCGCGGAACGGAACAGCGACGGCAGGGCTCGGCGGCTCGCGGCGTTCTGCTGCATGTCTGCGACGAGGTCCGCCATCAGCCCGTAGTGGGCCACGCCGTCGGTGTTCAGGTCGAACGTGCGCGTGCCGGTCTGCTCGCGCTGGAAGGTCACGCGGCCGTCATAGGACTTGAACGGGTAGCGAAGCGGATTCTGCGCGGCGTTTGAGCGCGGCGCGGGCAGCGAGGCAAAGCCGCCGGTATCCGTTCCGAGGCCGACACCGAAGAAGCCGAAGCGCGACATGCGCTCGATCTTCTTTGCGAGCCGTGGCGCGGTGTCCGGCGTGACCGAGGCGTAGCCGCCGAGCTTCTTCAGCTTGCGCAGCTCGGCCGCGGTCCACTCGCCGCCGGTGCCGTTGTGGCTCGACACGAGCGGGTAGTGGTGCCGCGCCGCGATCGCGAGGACGGTGTCACGCGCGCGCTCGCTGAGGTGGTCCACCTCGATCAGCATGTGCTCGGCCATCAGCCGCGCGATCACGTAGCGGCCGAGCGGCGTGAGCCCGCGCGCGTTGCACTGCTTGCCCGACGGGTACTTGGGGAACGGCTGCGCGGCGATCTTCTTCGCCGCCGGGAAGAACTGCGCGAGCACCTGCAGCTCCACCTTGCTGAGCGTGCCCACCGTCTCGCCCTGCCCGCGCGCCGGGCAGCGCGCCGTCTTGAAGTAGCTGCCGGTCTGGAAGCGGTTGAAGATGTTGATGAAGAGCCCCTTGGTACCGCCCTCGAGCGCCGAGCCGGCGAACGCGTTGTTGATCCAGTGCGCGACGAACATCCCGCGCACGCCGAGCCGCTTGTACGCGCGCAGCCCGCGGTTGATGTCGCGCTTGCTGCACTGCGCGCGTCCCTTCCGCAGGCTGCAGCCGAAGAGGTCGGAGGATTCGATCCCGATCACCACCGCCAGCTTGCCGTGCGCGATCACGCGGCGCGCCTGCGCGGGCGAGTAGACGAGCCGGAACCAGCCGCGCCCACGGCCGCCCGCCTGCGCATCCACGTAGTCCTGAAGCGCGCGCAGCGTGCGGATCTGCGCGCGGATCGAGCGCGTCTCGTCGCAGCTGCCGCTCCTGCGCGGCTCGAGCGCACACACCGGGTGGTCGTCCACGGTCTGAGCCACCACCAGCCGCAGCCCGGCCTCGAAGGCACGCTGGAGCCACACGTAGTACGTCTGCTGGTGGGTCTGCGTGTTGTAGGTGGGCCAGCCGGTGAAGTTGGGCCAGCCCTGCGTGTCGTGGCCGCCGAACGGCAGGCCGGTGCGGAGCAGGTTGCCCGTCACGTCGAGGCTGCCGTCCGCGCCGTGCACGCTCGCGTCCTGCCCGAGCGCGGCCGGGATGCCAAAGCGGTCGAACGGTTCGCCGTAGATCACCTTCCCGCCCGCGCGCATGTTGGCCGTGATGTGGAGGTGGGCGTCCACGAAGCCGAAGACCGTGCCGTTGCGGTTCACGCTGCGACGCGGTGTGCCGGTCGCGTCGAGCCCGGCCTCGGGGAAAGGCGTGCAGCCGGCGGCCGGCTGGAAGGCGGCGGGCGAACCAGGCAGCGAGTGTCCGTCCGCGGTGGAGCGGACGGTGAAGGTGCCGGCACCGGCCGGCTTGATCGCCCATTCACCAGGGGCCGTCGCGGCAGGGTCGAACAGCATGTACGTGCCGAGGCCCGTGGGCTTCAGGTAGAAGGTCCCGGCCGAGCCGACGGTGAAGCAGTGGTTGGCGAGGTCGGCCTGAGTCACCGCCGCGCGCGCCGGCGCAACGCAAAGCAGCGCAACGATCGCGGCGAGTCCGAGCGACACCCTCCTCGTCCAAACCAAGGCGCGCATCGTACAGCCGAACCTAAAGCTTCATCCGATACCGCAACCTTCGAGCGGTCAGCGCTGTTAACGCAGCGCCAACAGTCGTTCCCTGGGAGGTTCATCACAAATGAGTGCAGTGCGCAGGCATAGCCTGGGCGCTCTCGGCATCCTCGGGTGCCTGCTCGCCCTTGCGCCGGCAGCGGCGCAGGCGCGCAGGCATCCGAGTCCGAACGGGCGCCACAACATCTCCATCGCCGTGTCGGACAACCCGGTGGTCACGGGCGATCAGCTCGCGATCTTCGGGCGGCTGCGCGGCCCGAACAACGCGAACCGCACGGTGGTCCTGTGGCACAGGATCAACCCGCGCCGGTTCTTCACCCCGATCCAGCGGACACGCACGGACGCCCATGGCTTCTACGCGTTCCTGCGTCAGACCGGGGTCGTCAACACCAACCGCAACTGGTACGTGAAGTCGCTCCGCGCGCGCAGCCGCACCGTGCACGAGCGGGTGTTCTCGCTGGTCACGCTGAACGGGCCGGCGAACGGCTCGAATCTCGAGACCGGCCCCGCACACAGGGTCACGTTCAGCGGCACCGTGTCGCCGTTCGCTGTCGGCGACCGCGTGATTCTCCAGCGCCAGAACGCGAACAGCGGGAGGGGCTGGCACCGCATCGACCGCACGCGTGTGCGGCCGGGCGGCACGTTCTCGTTCCAGCACACGTTCCGCGTGCCTGGTGACGCGAACGTGCGCGTGCTCGTTAGGGCCACGCGCCGCAACATCGCGAGCGTCTCGGACGTTCTCAGCTACGAGATCTCGCAGGCGCAGAACCCGGCGCTCACGCTCACCTCATCCGCGAACCCGCTGACCGTTGGGCAGTCCACCACGCTGAGCGGCACGCTCCAGGGCGGCGCCGGCCAGGCGGTGAACCTGTTCGCCAAGATGGCCGGCGGGCAGTTCACGCAGGTGGCCACCACGGTGGCCGACTCGAGCGGCAACTACTCGTTCGTGCAGGTGCCGCTCCACAGCACGCTCTACCAGGCGCGGGGTGGGACCAAGCGCTCGGCTCAGCTGTTCGAGGGCGTGAGGTTCCTGCTCACCGCGTCGGAGGCGCCGGGCACCGTGGACGCGGGCCAGCCGGTGACCTTCAGCGGCACGGTTGCCCCGGATGCCACGGGCCACGTGATCTACCTGCAGCGTCAGAACGCCGGCGGTAACGGCTTCCACACGGTGCAGGTGCAGAACGTGGCGGCCGGGTCCGTGTACTCGATCACCCGGCGGCTGTTCGTGCCGGGCACGAAGGTGTTCCGGGTGCTGATTCCCGGCGGCCCGCTCAACCAGGGCGCAGCGAGCCAGACGTTCACGGTCACCGTGAACCCGGCTTCGCCTCAGCAGGTGAACGGCTCGCAGCCGGACAACAACAGCGAAGGGCAGTAGAGCGCCCTACTCCTGAGCGAGAGGGGCCGCGGCCGGATCAGACCGCGGCCCTTCGCGCTTGCAGGGATGGGCATGGATGACGATCGGCTTGCCTCGCCTGAACGCGACGAGCACCCGGCGCCGCTCGGCCGAGCACGAGCCCGTCGCCGAGCGCCTTGGCCACGAGGTGCGCGCGCGAGCGAGCGCCCGTCTTCAGCATCGCGTTGTTCACGTGCGTGCGGACGGTGTTGTGGCTGATCTGAAGCTGGTCGGCGATCTCCGGGCCGGTCTCGCCGAGCGCGATCAGGCGCACGATCTCGAGCTCGCGCTCTGACAGCGTGTCGCCTGCGCCACTGCGCTCCTCCACCTGGCCGCGGAAATGCCGTCCCGCCATCGAAGTGCCGAGTGTGACGAACAGGACGAGCTGCTTCCCGGTGACGACCTCAGTATGCGCCGCAAAGTGCACTCGCACCGCCGAGTCGTCGGGCAGCCGCATCGCGGCGTCGCCGAAGAACTGGTCCCGGCGCAGGAGCTCGCGCCACTCCTCCTCGGTTGCGAGCGGCCCGCCGTGCACGAACTCCCACAGCTTGCGGCCCGATCAAGCTGCTGTGGCGTCGGTGGAGCAGCTTCGCGAACGCGGGGTTGGCGTCCACGATGGTCCGCTCCACGTTGACGAGCAACATGGCGTTTCGAGAGCGCTTGAAGGCCGCGTTGAAGATGCCGTGCCAGCCGGCCGCGCCGATGGGGCGCGGGGCCGAGTCCCGGACGCCTTCTGCGGAAGCCGCCATTTTTGGGCCAATGGTCGGGGCCACTCATGTTAAGTCCGCCGTCCAGTGGGGAGGGTCATCTAGTGGACCGCCACATGCTCGCCGGGTGCGGGCCGCACGGCGGGGACCGCCACGGCGGCCACCACGGCGAGCGCGCCCGCCACGATCGCGCCCGCCAAGGCGCCATGCGCGTAGCCGTGCATCAAGGTGGTGCCGCCGCCGAGCGC
>JAICJR010000225.1 GCA_025928345.1 Thermoleophilaceae bacterium
CACCGCCCAGGAGACCCTCTCGGTCACCGACAACCGGACCGGCAAGAGCTACGAGCTCGAGATCAAGAACGGCACCATCCGCGCGATGGACCTGCGCGGAATAAAAGTGAACGAGGACGACTTCGGCCTGATGTCGTTCGACCCGGCCTTCACGAACACCGCCTCGTGCGAGAGCGAGATCACCTTCATCAACGGCGAGGCGGGCGTGCTCGAGTACCGCGGCTACTCGATCGAGGATCTCTGCGACAACGCCACCTACCTCGAGGTGGCCTACCTCCTCGTCAACGGCGAGCTGCCCACGCGCGACCAGCTCGACGAGTGGGTCCACGAGATCACGCACCACACCTACGTCCACGAGAACGTGAAGAAGTTCGTGGAAGGCTTCCGCCACGACGCACACCCGATGGGAATGCTCGTGGGCTCCGTGGGCGCGCTATCGACTTTCTACCCCGCGGCCAAGCACATCGACGACCCGGAGGAGCGGCACATGGCCGCCATCCGCCTCATCGCGAAGATGCCGACCCTCGCCGCGTTCGCCTACCGGCACCAGCTCGGGCTGCCGTACGTCTATCCGGACAACGACCTGAGCTACCCAGGCAACTTCCTCTCGATGATGTACAAGATGACCGAGGTCCGCTACGAGCCGGACCCGCGGCTGGAACGCGCACTCGACGTTCTGTGGATCCTCCACGCGGACCACGAGCAGAACTGCTCCACCAACGCTGTGCGCGGCGTGGGCTCGTCGCAGGTTGATCCGTACTCGGCCGTGGCGGCCGGAGTGGCCGCGCTCTACGGCCCGCTGCACGGCGGCGCCAACGAGGCGGCGCTGAAGATGCTCGACCGGATCGGCAGCGTGGAGAACATCCCGGACTTCCTCGAGCGGGTGAAGAGCCGCGACGAGAAGCTCATGGGCTTCGGCCACCGCGTCTACAAGAACTACGACCCGCGCGCCCGGATCATCAAGAAGAACGTGGAAGAGGTGTTCGAGGTCACGGGCATGAACCCGAAGCTCGAGATCGCCGTCGAGCTCGAGAAGCGCGCGCTGGACGACGACTACTTCCACGAGCGCAAGCTCTACCCCAACGTCGACTTCTACTCCGGCCTCATCTACGAGGCGCTCGGGCTGCCGTACGACATGTTCACCGTGATGTTCGCGATCCCGCGCACGTCCGGCTGGGTGGCGCAGTGGCTCGAGATGGTCGAGGACAAGGACACGAAGATCGCCCGCCCGCGCCAGGTGTACACCGGCCAGCGCGAGCGCGAGTTCATGCCGATGGACCAGCGCTAGGCGCTAGCCCGAGTAGTCATAGAAGCCGCGGCCGGACTTGCGGCCTAGCAGGCCGGCCTCGACCGACGTCTTGCCAAGGGTCCCCTCGGCAAAGCCGCGTGCCCGCTCCATGGTCTCCTCCGAGGTCATGATCGAGCGCACCAGCTCCACGAGCTTGAGCACGGGCACGGGGTTGAAGAAGTGCATGCCGAGCACCCGCTCGGGCCGAGAGGTCTCCGCCGCGAGCTTCATGATCGGCACCGACGAGGTGTTGCTGGCGAGGAACTCGGCATCCGGCAGCAGGCGGTCGAGCTCGCGGAACACGGACTGCTTCGCGGGCTCGGACTCGACGATGGCCTCGATGGCGGCGTCGGAGCCTGCCACGTCGTCGAGCGACGCCGTATAGGCGATCCGCTCGCGGGCCGCATCACGCGCCGCCTCGTCCAGCTTGCCCGAGCGGAGCCCGCGGTCAAGCGAGCGCTCCACCCGCTGGCGCGCGCCGGCGGCGTGTTCCTCGTCCGACTCCACGACGGTTACGTCCAGTCCCGAGCGGGCACACACCTCCGAGATGCCCGACCCCATCAGCCCGCCCCCGATCACGCTCACGCGCATTGGTCTCCTTCCTCAGCTTGTGGCTTGAGGCTAACCTGAAGTAATGGAGCCACTGGTAGACGGCCACGGGCGGCGCATCTCCGACCTCCGGGTCTCCGTCACCGACCGCTGCAACTTCCGCTGCCAGTACTGCATGCCGGCGGACGGCCTGCCGTGGTTAGAGCGCTCCGAGGTGCTCTCGTTCGAGGAGATCGAGCGCGTGGTGCGGCTGATGGTGGGGATGGGGATCGAGGACGTGCGCCTGACCGGCGGCGAGCCGCTTGTGAGGCGCGACTTCCCGCGGCTCGTGTCGATGCTCTCGCCGATCGAGGGGCTGAAGGACCTGTCGCTCACCACGAACGGCTATTTGTTGGAGCGCGATGCCGCCGCGCTCGTGGGGGCCGGCATCTCGCGCGTGAACGTGTCGATCGACTCGCTCCAGCGGGACCGCTTCTTCCAGATCACCCGGCGCGACTCGCTGCCACAGGTGCTGCGCGGGCTCGAGGAGCTGGCGAAGCACCCCGAGGTGCACCCGATCAAGGTGAACGCCGTGGCGATGCGCAACTTCACCGAGGAGGAGGCGATTCCATTTGCCGAATTCGCCCGCTCGACGGCGTTCCAGGTGCGCTTCATCGAGTTCATGCCGCTCGACGCCGACCAGAACTGGACGCCCGACTCCGTTCTGACGGGCGAGGAGCTGCGCCAGATCATCAACTCCGCCTATCCGATCGAGGAGCTGCCGCGCGAGCCGTCGGCCACCGCGCGCGTGTTCCGCTTCGCCGACGGCACGGGCGAGATCGGCTTCATCAACCCGGTGTCAGAGCCGTTCTGCGCCGACTGCAACCGCGTGCGCATCACCGCCGAGGGCAAGCTGCGCACCTGCCTCTTCTCGCTGCACGAGACCGACCTTCGCGAGCCCCTTCGCTCCGGCGCGTCGGAGGCGGAGCTCGAGAAGATCATTCGCGACGCGGTGTGGCGCAAGGAGCTGAAGCACCACGTGGGCGAGCCCGGATTCCGCCAGCCGCCGCGCACGATGAGCGCGATCGGCGGTTGAGCTCCTACCGCCTGGTCGTCCGCAGCGGGGCGAAGGTCGAGCGCGAGAAGCTCGATTCGCTGGATGACGCGCTCGAGTCGCTCGAGTCCCGCGCACTCGAGTTGTCGGAGAACGCCGACGCGCGGGTGATCGACGCGAAGCTCCGCAAGTTCGAGCCGATCCAGCAGGTGGTGGGACGTGTCGAGCTGTCGGGCCCGTCACGGCTGCGCGCCGGCGTGGACGTGCGCGGGGACGGCTCGATCGAGAGCTACACCGGGCGCCTGCGCCGCAAGCTGGTCGAGCAGCGCGACGGCGAGTCGCCGTTCGAGGCGCTGCGGCGAGAGGTTGGCTCGCGCTAGCGGCCGCGGCGCTTGCGCCGGCGCTCGATCTCCGAGACGTACGAGGCCACCGTCACGCCGATCGAGCCGACGAGGCATCCAATGGCGACGAGCACGGCGCCGATCGGTTGGTTGCGTGCGAAGAGCTCCCAGAACCCCTGGGAGATCAGCGCAACCGACGTCAGCAGAACAAGCGGTCCAAACATGAGCCTGACGAGCGCCCGAGCGGGCCGGCCGGAGCGCTCTTCGTCTAGTACACACCCGCCCCCCGGGGGCCGTCAAGCCCCGCTATAAACCGGCGCATGGAGGAGCGCTGGCTGGTCAAGCTGCCCGACGGTGCGGAGCCGCCGTTCATCGTCTTCGTCAGCGGCGTCCGCCAGACAGAAGGCAGCGACTACACGGTGCAGAAGGGTCACCTCGTGTTCACCAGGCCGCTGGCGAAGGAGGGCAGGCTCGGCTTCTGGCGCTGGCTGCTGATGTTCTTCGCGATCGCCGGTACCTACCGCAGGAACGACTCGGTTGATGTTCAATATGTTCAACAGGGGCAGACGCGGGTGGCGACCGGGCTCGACATAGAAGGCCCGCGCCCCCTGCCGTGACTATGCGAATCGACCATCACCTACAGCACGAACGGCCGGTCTTCTCGTTCGAGTTCTTCCCTCCCCAGACCGACGACGGGATGGAGCAGCTCAAGCGCACCCTCTGGGAGCTGAAGGACGACCAGCCGGGCTACGTATCCGTGACGTACGGCGCCGCGGGCAGCACGCGCGATCGCACCGTCGAGATCACGAAGTGGATCAAGCAGGAGCTCGGGATCGAGGCGATGGCCCACCTGAGCTGCGTGGGCGAGCCGGTGGAGCGGCTGCGCGAGATCCTCGATGGGATCGAGGCGGCCGGCATCGAGAACGTGCTCGCCCTGCGGGGCGACCCGCCGCGTGGCGAGACGGAGTGGACACCCCACCCCGGCGGACTCCACTACTCCACCGAGCTGGCCAAGCTGATCTCGGACAACTACGACTTCGCGATCGGCGCCGCGTGCTTCCCGGAGGTGCACCCGGAGGCGCCGGACATGGCGCACGACATCCGCTTCCTCAAGCAGAAGGTCGAGTCGGGCGTGGGCTTCCTGATCACCCAGCTCTTCTACGACAACGAGCTGTACTTCCGCTTCGTCGAGGAGGCGCGGGCGGCCGGGATCACCGTGCCGATCATCCCGGGGATCATGCCCGTGACGAACTTCGGGCAGATCAAGCGCATCACGCAGATGTGCAAGGCCACGCTGCCGGAGACGTTCGAGTGCGAGCTGGCCGAGCGGGCGGAGGATCCCGAGGCTGTGGCTGAGCTCGGCGTGGCATACGCGACGCTCCAGTGCTCGGACCTGCTCGCGCGCGGCGCCCCGGGCATCCACTTCTACACGCTCAACCG
>JAICJR010000196.1 GCA_025928345.1 Thermoleophilaceae bacterium
CGCACGGTCCCGCCATGCGGGCGCAGCAGCGTGGCCAGGATTCGCAGCAGGGTGGTCTTGCCCGCCCCGTTCGCGCCGAAGAGGCCGAGGGTCTGGCCGGGCTGCAGCGTGAAAGAGACGTCGGCGAGCGCCGCCCGCTCCCCGTATCGCCGCTCGAGTGCCTTGGCCTCGAGAAGCGCTTCCTCAGGCACGTTCCAGCGTCTCGGCCGCGTGCTTGAGCGTGGGCTCCACCACCGGCCAGGACTGACGGACCGCCTTGGGCGAGCCCGGGAAGTTCACGATCAGCGTGCGGCCCCTCACCCCGGACACGCCGCGCGTGAGGATGCCGAGCGGCGTGTGGGTGCGCGACTCCACGCGGATCGCCTCGGCGAAGCCCGGCGCCTCGCGATCGATCACGTCGCGCGTGGCCTCGGGCGTGACGTCGTCGTGCGTGAGCCCTGTACCGCCGGTGGTGAAGATGAAGCGCACGTGCTCGTTGTCTGCGAGGCGCTTGAGCGCGGCGACGATCGCGGCGCGGTCGTCGGACACGGCGTCGTAGATCGTCTCGAGGCCCGCCTCCTCGCAGAAGGCGACTAGCGCGTTGCCGGACTCGTCGTCCTCGCGCCGCGTCCTCGAGCTCGAGATGGTGAGCACCGCCGCTCGCATTCGGCCGCCCACCCTAGATGGACTTGCGCGTCCAATACAGCTCGGTGACGTACGGGATCTCCACGATCTCGTCCTTCGGCAGCTGCTCGGCCACCCGCTCGAGCAGGGGAGTGCGCTCGTCGTGCGGAAGCGCCGCCACGTAGCTCCGCGAGGCGAACACGTCCACGGCATCCGCGCGCGACACCTCCTGCCGGTGCTTGAACGTCTCGAGCCTGAGCGGTTCGAACGGGCTGCCGTCGGCATCGAACGGCTTGCGCCACTGCTCGCTCACGTGAGCCGGCGTTTGGTGGCGAGGGCCCTCGATCAGCTCGCCGATCATCGCCATCCACTCCACGCTCTCGTCGCGCACGTTCCAGATCGCCGCGAGTCCGCCGCCCGGGCGCAGGACGCGCTGTATCTCCTGCGCTGCCGCCGCGGCGTCGAACCAGTGGAATGCCTGCCCGACAGTGACGAGGTCCACCGACTCGTCCTGCACCGGGATGCGCTCCGCGGTTCCCTCCATCACGGTCGCCTCCGGCAGGCGCTGCTGGAGCATCTGGCGCATGGCGAAGAGCGGCTCCACCGCGGTCACGCGCGCACCCGCCGCGATCAGCGCGCGAGTGAGCTTGCCCGTGCCGGCCGCCAGGTCCAGCACGTCGCTGTCCGGCCCGAGGCCGAGCTGATGGAAGAAGTCGATCGCCTCTGGCGGATAGCCGGGCCGCGCGCGGTCGTACAACTCGGCCGACTCGCCCCATGCCTTTGCCGCTGTTTCGTGGACGTTCACTCGCGCCGCCAGTCGTGCGTGCCGCCGGTCTTCTCCACCAGGCTCACCTCTGAGATACGAACGCCGCGCTCTATCCCCTTCACCATGTCGTAGACGGTGAGCGCCGCCACCGAGCAGGCGGTGAGCGCCTCCATTTCCACGCCGGTCTGGGCGGTGGTGCGGGCTTCCGAGCGGATCGTGACCGTGCCCGCCTGGGCGTCCACCTCGATCGCCACGTCCACAAACGAGAGCGGCAGCGGATGGCACAGCGGGATCAGCTCGGCCGTGCGCTTGGCGGCCTGGATGCCGGCGATCCGCGCCGTCGAGATCACGTCGCCCTTGGGGGCGTTGCCGGCGGCGACCGCCGCAGCGGTGTCCGGCGCCATCCGCACGACTCCCTCCGCCACCGCGCGCCTGTCGGTGACGGCCTTCGCGCCCACGTCGACCATGCGGGCGTTGCCCTCGTCGTCGAGATGGGAGAGCTGCTCGGCTATGCGGCGGCTGGCGTGGCCGAGCGCTGTGCTGCCGCGATCAGATCGCGCACAGACTGCTCGTCGCCCTGACGGAGCAGCTCGACCGGGTCGGGATCACCGTTGACTATCGCCTCGAAGAAGACCTTCCGGTCCTGGTAGGTCGGGAGGGTCCCCTTCGCCCAGCCGCGCACCTCGTTGAGAAGCTCGGCGAGGCGCGCGTAAGGCTCGCCGTACGCACCGGCGATCTCTGCCTTGATGCGCTTCGCCAGCGCCGGGCTCGCGCCGGCCGTGGAGATCGCGATCGCGAGCGGGCCGCTGCGGAAGATGGCGGGCAGGATGAAGTTGCAGAGCGGCGGCACGTCCACCACGTTCACGAGCATCGCGCGCTGCTCGGCGTCCTCGTACACGCGGATGTTCACGTCGGTGTCGCTCGTTGCGGCGATCACCATGAACACGCCCTCGAGGTCCGCCGGGCCGGCGTACTCGCGCTCTTCCCAGCGGATCGAGCCTTCAGCCGCGAGCTCGCGCAGGGGCTCGATCGCGTCCGGCGCAATGAGCGTGACTTCGCCGTCGCACGCCAGGAGGCCCTCCACCTTCTCGAGCCCGATGTCGCCCCCGCCGATCACCACGCAGCGCCGGCCGGTGAGCTTGAGGCACGCGATGTAGAACGGCGTCTCGAGCATGTCCCGCACGCACGACTGGTCGCAGATCCCCTTGCGGAACTGGCAGACACATTCTTTGCCGGCGTAGGCCTGGGCGGGCATCGTTTGGAGTGTAGGGAGTAAGCAGTAGGGAGTTGGGAGTCTGGTTAGCGTCCAGCCGCCCCCTACTCCTTACTCCTTACTCCTTACTTACGCACACGAAGCACCTTTGCGGCGAGCTTGGTGAACGGCACCGCCCCGGCGCGTAGCGCCGCCCATTTATCGGCATCGCGGCCGTAGAGGAGCTTGGCCGCGGAGTCGAGAGAGCCTGCGAGCGAGGCGTCGTACGGGTGCCACCAGAAATCGCGGATGCGGGAGGGCTCCCACACCATCTGCTTCACGTTCACGCACTCGTAGAAGCCGAACTTGGAGTGCGCGCGGCCGAGTCCGGAGTGCTTCACGCCACCCCAGGCGCACTGGCATGCGCCGTGCGAATACATGTGGTCGTTGATCCACACCATGCCGCTCTCGATTCGGCGGCCGATGCGCGTGGCCCGCTCGCGGTCGAGCGACCACACCGACGCTCCGAGCCCGAACTCGGAGTCGTTCGCGAGCCGCACCGCCTCCTCCTCGGAGTCCACCGTGACGATCGGGATCACGGGCCCGAAGATCTCCTCGCGCATGATGCGCATGTCGTGCGTGACGTCCGTGAGGACGGCGGGTGCGTAGAAGCGGCCGTCGAGCCCGGGCACCTCGGTCGGGCCGCCGCAGTGGAGCGTGGCGCCGTTCGCCACCGCGTCCTCCACCAGCTCGACCACGATGTCGTACTGATCCGCCGACACCATCGGCCCGACCTCAGTGTCGAACGACGTCGGGTCGCCCATGCGCAGCGCCTTCGCGCCCTCCACCACTCCCTCGGTGAAGCGCTCGGCCACCTCACGCATCACATAGACGCGCTCGATACCGGAGCAGGTCTGGCCCGCGTTGGCGAAGCCGCCC
This sequence comes from Thermoleophilaceae bacterium, assembly GCA_025928345.1. Lineage (GTDB taxonomy): Bacteria > Actinomycetota > Thermoleophilia > Solirubrobacterales > Thermoleophilaceae > JAICJR01. The sequence goes on from JAICJR010000196.1 coordinate 3,501, forward strand.
CAGAGACAGCCGGACACCGCGTTCGCGAGGTTCGCGTCGGCGAGGACGATCTGCGGGTCCTTGCCGCCCAGCTCGAGCACGCAGCCTTTCAGCCGCTCGGCGCACGCCATGCCAACGCCGCGGCCCACGTCCACGGAGCCGGTGAAGAAGATCTTCGCCGCACTCGACTCCACTAGTGCGTTGCCCACCGCGCCGCCGCCGTGGACGGTGCGCACGAGCCCCTCCGGCACGCCGGCGCGCTCGAAGATCGTCTGGATGCGCTCGCCGATCAGCGGCGTGAGCGACGCGGGCTTTAGCACCACACCGTTGCCGCACATGAGCGCGATCGCCACCTCGCCGAACGGGATCGACCACGGGTAGTTCCACGGCGCGATCACGCCCACCACGCCGAGCGGCTCGTACGAGAACCAAGCCTTCTTCTGCTTGAAGAAGATCTGCGGCTGCTTGATCCGCTCGTCGCGGAGGATGCCCGGGCCGTTGTCGGCGATCCAGTGGAGCGCATCGATCGTGGGCAGAAGCTCCATCACGTACGCCTCGTTGATGGGCTTCCCCTGTTCGCGGCTGAGCAGCGTGGCTATGCCGTCGAGGTCGTCGATGATCGCCTGCGCGGCGCGGCGCATGTAGCGCGCGCGGTCGCCGAGCGGAAGCTGCGCCCAGAACGGCTGCACGCTCGCCACGTCATCCACGATGGCCTGCACCTCGCCGGGCTCGACCTTGGGCACGGCGCCGATGCGCTGGCCCGTGGCGGGATTGAACGACTCGAGCTCAGCCCGGGCTGCGGTTGCGGCGGCCTCCACGGGCGGGAATTCTGCCGTGCCGGCTCAGGCGGCGCGGCGGTCGGTGCGCAGCGGCAGCCGGGTGTACGCGAGCACGTGCCCGTCCTCGACGGTCTGGACCGTGCGGCCGAGCCGCTCGAGCAGCCGGACCATCGGGGCGTTGTGGTCGAGCATCTCGGCGCGCAGGTGGGTCGCTCCGTGAGCCGCGGCGAGCGAGGCGGCGGCCTCGATCAGCGCGGCGCCCACACCCTCGCCCTGGTGCTCGTCGTCCACCACGATCCCGAGCTCGGCCACGCCGGTGTCCACGAGCGCGATGTCGGCCATCCCGATCACGGCCTCCACGCCCGCGAGCGGCGCCGTGGCGGCGACCACGATCCGCTCGCGCGGGTTGTAGAAGGTGAAGTGGTTGACCGCGCGCTCCTCGATCTCCGGCATCGACATGAAGAAGCGCTTGCGGCGCGTGTCCGTGGAGAGGCGCTCGAGGAACGCGCGCACACGCGGGGCGTCGCTCGGGCGGGTGAGCCGCAGGCCGATCCGCAGACCGCTGTCGAGCTCGTGGACGCTCGCGAGCATCGCGCCCGGGTCGAGCAGGTCTTGACGAAGCTTTCTACGCACCCACCGAGGGTGGCATAGAGGTCCTCAAGAGTCCAATGGCGCTTGCAGGATCTCGTGCGACCTGATCAGCGTCCTCGCAGGCGTTTTATCTCCTCGAGTCGCGCACGCAGAGCGGCCTCCTCGCCCCTGTCGGTCGGCTCGACGAAGCTCTCGCCCACGGCCTCCGGCGGCATGAGCTCTTGCGAAGATACCCCCTCTGGGCGAGCGTGCGGATAGTCGTATCCAGCGCCGCGGCCGAGCGCCTTCGCGCCCGGGTAGGCGGCGCTGCGAAGGTATCCGGGCGGCTCGGGGGCGCCGTGCTCGGCGATCCATTCGCCCGCTCTCTTGAGCGCTCGCTTGACGGTGTCGGACTTCGGGGCAAGCGCGAGGTAGATCGCCGCCTGCGCGAGGCTGTACGCGCACTCCGGCATGCCTACGTGCTCGACGGCCTGGGCGGCTGCCACCGCCACCTGGAGCGCCCGCGGGTCCGCGTTGCCCACGTCCTCGCTCGCGAACACGATCATGCGGCGCGCGATGAAGCGGGGGTCCTCGCCGCCCTCGAGCATCTCCACGAGGTAGAGCATCGACGCGTCAGGGTCCGACCCCCGCGTGGCCTTGATCCAGGCGGAGATGGTGTCGTAGTGGCGGTCGCCGCCCTTGTCGTAGAGAAGCGCCTTGCGCTGCAGCGCGTCCTCGGCGTGGCGGAGCGTGATCGTGTCCCCGCCGGCGGTGTCGCACGCCACCTCGAGCGCCGCGAGCGCTGTACGCGCGTCACCCTCAGCGCGTGCCGCGAGGAAGTCGAGCGCCTCGTCCTCGACAGGAGGCGCGCCCGGAGGGCCGCGCGCGTCCCACAGCGAGCGCCGCAGGTGCGCCACCACGTGCGCGTCCTCGAGCAGGCGGAACTCGAAGATCGTGCAGCG
>JAICJR010000168.1 GCA_025928345.1 Thermoleophilaceae bacterium
CTTCGACTCGCGCGCGCTCCTCGGCTCTCCGGGCGCGATCAAATCTCTGCCCGCTGAGGTCCACGACCCGCTGATGCGCGCGTTCGCCAACTCGCTCCATACCGTGTTCCTGTTCGGAATGGTGCTCGCGGCGCTCGCCTTCCTGCTCACGCTCGCGCTGAAGGAAGTGCCGCTGCGGACCGGCACCGCCGCGGTCTCCCAGGCGGCTTCAGAAGTGCCCGGCGCGGAGCCGGTGCAAGAGCTAGCTGCCCGCTAGGCGGAGTGCTGCCCGCACCCCGGGTTTGGGAGGCACCCGCATAGGAGGAGCGGCCGCGCGGGCGTAACTTGAACTCACTCCCTGCCCCGCCCCCCACACCCGAGGTAACGGCAAATGAACGGTCTGATCTACCACATCGCCCTCCAGGCCCGGACCGACGATCTCCGTGCTGCCGCTGCCCGCAGCGCAGAGCGTCCGCCCCGGCGCCGGCGTTTCCGCCGCTCCTTCTAAGCGGCTCGCAACATTCGCCCCGTGAAGCCCCTGACCCCCAGGGGCTTCACGCGTTCACGGGGTCAGTCGCCCTCGTCAGGCTCGTCTGGCTCGGGCGGAGGGTCCCTCTCCTCAACCTCGTCGCTCGACAGCGGAGTTCCGCACCATGCGCACTTCGTCAGGGGAGAGGCGCTATAGAGCCGCGCTCCGCATGTTGGACAGAGAAACTGAGGCATGAAAGTGCGTTGTGCACTATAGATCCTCGGTATGGTGAAGCGCGACTCACCGTCAGGTGGGCGCTGGTGGACGGTTTTGAGGGTGGACGGGTTTTGCGCCTAGCGCTTGCGTGCTGCTTTGCCGTCGCGTGACGGCTTACCGCGGCTCCCCTTCGACGGCTCGGCGGCCTCGAACAGCATGGTCACGAGCTCGCCGCGCAGCTCGCCCTCGTGATCGGACTTGAGCAGCCGCTTGCCGCTCGCGCGCTGGATCTTGTCGATCCGGTCGACGAGACCTTCGAGCTCGCTCGCCACGGCGGTCCAACCCTCCGCGTCGAGCACGATCGGCAGCCGGCTCAGATGGGCGTCAGAGCGGCTGAACCCGCCCTCGGCGGCGGCCTTGTTCACGGCGTCCCCGATCTGGGAGAGGGTGGAGCCGACGCCGGCCTGCTTCACGAGGTTCGGCGCCGTGCTGAAGGCACGGTCGCTTATCCGGGGACGGATCTCGGCACGGTAGTAGTGCTCGAGAGTCCCTCGCACAGGCGTCGTCTTGACCAGCGAGATCAGCTTCAGGTCCGCCAGCTGGCGAACGTGATAGCTGACATTCCCGAGTGGCGCGTCAATCTCCTCTGCTATCTGGGAGGGACTGGCTACGCGCTCCTCGAGGATCGACAGGATCTGTATCCGCAGCGGATGGGCGAGCGCCTTGACCAACCGCGGATCGGTGATGTCATGCAGCGTCCTCAATTACGTGCTCCTCGAAATGACCAGGCGCGCGGGTTCGCGAGCCCATGGACTGGTTCCGACTCCCTGGGGCAGCCCGGTCTGCCTGAGGGGCATCGTTTGAACCATCCTACGCGATCCGATCAAGTCCCCCGCTCGGTGCGCCGGCCATGATCGATTGGGTTTACCGGAATCGGCACAGGATTCAGCTTGCCGGCCTGCTCCTGGTGGTGTGCGGTCTCGGGGTGGCGATTGGGATCGAGGTGGCCGCGGGCCTCGCGATCGTGGGCGCCGCGGCACTCCTGCTCGCGGCCGTGCAGCCTCAACTTCTGGCGCGTCTTCGTTCCCGCCAGGGACGCCGCCGGGCGCCGCGCAACGGGCACTTGCCCGGCACGGACACCGACGACGTCAAGCCGCCCTCCCGCTCGGAGAGCTAAAGCCTGCGCGACAGCAGCGTGCGGGTGTCCCCTCCGCCGGGCCGCGACAGCTTCACGCGGACCGTGTACGCACCCTTCCGGAGCCGCCGCGGCGAGATCCGCAGGTGATACGTCTTGCCCGGCACGGCATGAACCGTGCGGAAGCGGCGGATCACCTTCCGGCCGTGGAACAGCACCACCGACACCGGCGCGGGACGGCTCACGCGATACGTGCCCGTGAGCCTCTTGCGGTGCGCGCCGCCGAACACTGGGCTCGACAGGTGGAAGGACGAGATGTCCCCGCACCGAGTGGCGCCGTAGAAGTCCGCCCGCCTGAAGAAGCGGCCGTGGCTGCGATGGAACGTGTCCGACCGAACCACCGTCTGCGTCCCCGGCACGTGCGCGGCCGCCTGCACGGCATACCAGCCGTCCTTCAGGTGCTTCCCGCGGTACGTGAACGCCTTCTTGCGGTTGGCGAACGTCGCCACCCGCTTTCGCCTCATGATGCGGTTGCCGATCGAGTAGCGGTACACGTTCACGCGCACCGCGCCCGGCCGCTTGGGCAGCGCCTGGATCCGCAGGCCATGCTTCGCCGCCTTGGCGGTGAAGTGCCTGAAGCCGGCGCCCGCGAGGCAGGCGGTCTGCGACCCCTGCACTCCGGAGGCCACCGCCGGGAAGTGGTACAGGTACACGCCGCGGCCGTAGGTGGCCGCCACCAGGGTGTTCGGGTCGCCCGGCTTGAGCTCGAGGTGCGTGATCGGCACGTTCGGCAGGCCGTTGCCGAGAACGCCCCAGCTCGAACCGTTCGTGTCGCTCGAGATGAACACGCCGATGTCCGTGCCAACCAGGAGCTGGCTGCCACGGAGAACCACCCAGTTGGCGGGAACGTCCGGCAGGTTGCCGGTGATGTCGGTGAAGTTCTCACCGGCGTCGGTGGACTTGAACACGTGGCCCGTGCCCACCTTGCTCGTGTCGTCCTTCACCGCACCGGGCGGCGCCCACTTGCGGCCGTAGCCGCCCACGGTCACGTAGACCGTGCTGGGGTTGGCCGGATCCATGCGGATCGAGCTGATGTAGCGCGAGGGCAGGCCGTGCGCGGCGGCGATGTGCCAGCCCTGCCCGGTCAGCCGCTTGGGCGCCTGCGAGCCGCCCACGTTCGTGGCGATCCCGTTGGCGAACGGCGTCCCCTGCGTGATCACGTCGCAGAAGCCGCAGTAGCCGATGTACGCGTTGTCGCCGTTCAGGTCGATCGCGGACATCTGGTTGTCGGGGTCGTCGCTCGCGGAGCTTGCGCTCGCGTCGCCCGGGTGCTTCTGCGTGCCGAGGTCGTACACCTTCGTCCACTGCGTGTTGATCAGAGAGCAGCTCGGGTCGACGCACGTCACGGTGTCCGGCCCAGCCGTCGTCTCCTCGACGTCGCGACCCGCCGTGATCAGGTGGTTCGCGTCCGTCGGGTCCATCATGAACGGGTTGGAGAACTGCGGCGAGGTGAGCTGCGGATCCATGCTCATCCAGTTCTTGCCGCCGTCCTTCGTCACGCTGATGGCGCCCGCCGTGTACTCCTCGTACGCGATGTTCGAGTTGTCCGGATCGACGGCCGTGAAGAAGCCGTCGCCGCCGTAGATCCCGAACTGCTGCTGGTCGGGCTGGATCTTCAGCTCGCCGTTGTCCTGGAGGCCGGCGTACACGGTGCCGTCCTTCGCTATCTCGGCGTCATACGGCTGGAGCGTGTGGAGGTCGGTGTTGATCCCGCGGCCCCAGTGGGTGTTGTCGAAGTCGCCGCCTGAGGCGATGTGCTGCGAGTAGGCGCCGCCGTCGTTGCCCACCACGAGCGTCACGCCGCCGCTCCCGTCCGGCACAAAGACCGCCCCGTGCTGGTCGGGGTGCGTCGTGGTGCTCGCCTGCGGCGGGTTGTTGGTCGGGCAGTCGGGCAGCCCGGTGTTGAGGAAGGCGCATGTGGTGCCGCCGAAGTAGCGGCCGATCACGTGGAACTTCGTCGTGTTCGCGACGGTCGGCGGAGTGCCGCTGCCCTCCCACAGCTCCTCGAGGCCGAAGTTCAGCCGCGTGGGGATCCCGCTCGAGTCCTGCGTCGTGGGATCCGGCTTGACCCACTCGTTGTACCAGGCCTGCACGCCCGGGCAGTACTGCTGCGAGGCGCACACGCCGCCCACGAGAGCCGAGCCGCTGGTCGGGTCGTTGGAGAACCCGTTGGAGTCCTCCATCTCCTTCCAGGTGTGGCCGAAGTCGGTGGACACGTACACGCCCTTCACCACCGTCGGCGCGGGCACCGCGGTCGGCGGCTCCACGTCGATGCTGCTCACGCCGCCGTTGAACTTCACGGCGTCCTCCACCAGGGCGTAGATCACCTTGTGGTCTTGGTTCGGCCCGTCGGCGATGCCGAGCGCGATGCGCCCGGTCTCGTCCTGGGTGGAGAACCCATGGTCTGAGCCGCCCACGTTCGGCGCGGTCTTCGTGAACGTGCCGGGCGCGCCCGTGTTGGACACGTAGATGCCGTTGTTCGGCGACTGGACGGTGCCGTCATCGTCCGTCTTGGTGCCGGCTCGCCAGCCCACCGCGGCCACGACAGCGCCGGGCGTGCCGGTGATGCCCTGCTTCGGAGCGCCCTGCACCACCACGTCGGTCACCTGGTTTGCGAAGAAGCAGCCCTGGGCGATGCTCGAGTTGCCCGTGCAGTTGGGCTGGCCGCTGGCCACGCCGGTGCCGGTGGGCAGGTTCACGTTCGTCCAGCTCACGCCGTCGTCAGTCGTGCGGAAGAGGCCGGCGCCGGTAGCGGCGTACGCGATGCTCGGGTCGCTCGGGTCGACCGCGACGCGGAAGCCGTTGGCGCCGTCGGGCACGCCCGTGCCCTTCTGCCAGGTCGCGCCGCCGTCGGTGGAGCGGTACACGCCGAGGCCCGCGAGCGAGTCGAAGCCGAAGGCGTCGTCGCCGGTGAGCACGAGCAGCGTGCCTCCCTGCGCGGGCGAGAAGGCGACCGACGACACCACCTGGGTCGGCAGGTTGTCGGCGATCGAAGTCCAGTGCTGGCCCATGTCGGTGGTCTTCCAGATGCCGCCGTTGGAAGCCGCCGCGTACAGCGTGCCGCTCGCGCTGTCGTAGGCGAAGTCGCTGACCCGTCCGGACACCGCGCCGAGTCCTTCCTCGGTGCTGCCGTTCGACTGGTCGAAGTTGGTGTTGTCGGTGACCTCGGAGCCGGTCCCGTAGGGGCTCCAGGAGCCGTCGGCGCCGGGGATGCCGGCGGAGGCTGCCGCGAGAGCGGCGCGCTGCTTGAGCGCGCTCTCCTGGGCGCCGGGCTTCACGGTGGTGAACGGATCCGTGTTCTGGCTGGCCCGCGCGCTGTTGGCACGCGACAGGTCCGCAAAGGTCTCAGGCTTGAAACGAGCCTCACAGCCCTTGGGCGCGCCCTTGGGCCGGTCGGCGCCGGTGTGATCAGCATCGCCGCGGTCCTTGTCCTCCGACCTCCGGTCTCCGGCCTCCGACCCGCCCGCGCCGGCATCCATTTCGCGCGCGTACCCGTTCGGGCAGGCGCGGACGATCCGCCCGACCCGCTTGGCCGAGCCGCCACCCGAGAGCGCGAAGACGATTGCCGCGGCGCCGGCGAGCAGCAGCGCCAGAAGTACGACCAACCGCACGGGCTTCAGCCGAAAGCTCATCCTGTTCTTTCTCCCCTTGAAGCGGACCACGCGCGACCCCCTGCCGAGCGCACGTCCTATTTGTGGCCCGGCATCGTACCCAGGGCGTTTCCCCCGTGTCGCAGTTGGGTCAAGCCGCGGCGATCGCGGCCACACCGGCCACTACTGCGGCGGCCCCCACCAGTCGTGGCGCGCTAACCCGTTCGCCCAAGACGGCGCGCGCCGCCACCACGGCGATCACCACGCTCGTCTCCCGCACCGCCTGGACGGCAGCGAGCGAGGAGCTCGGCGCGAGCCGGATCGCCGAGAGAGCGAGGGCGAACGCGCCGAACATGCCGAGCCCCGCGACGAGCGACGCCGGGCCAAGCTCCGCCCTGAGGGCGACCATCCCGCGGCGGCGGGCGAGCAGCGGCGCATAGATGATCGCCGGGATGCCGACGACGAGCTCCAGGTAGGCGAGCGGGTGCGCGTGCTTGAGGCCCTGCTTGTCGAGCAGCGTGTAGGCCGCGATCGAGACGCCGATGGCGAGCGCCATGAGGAGATCCCGTGTGCTTGTCGCTCGCCGCACTCCCCTCACGAGCAGGACCCCGCCGGCCACCAGACACACGCCCACGATCGCCAACCCGTCGAGCGACGCGCCGAGCACGGCCAGGCTGAACACGAGGATCAGGAGCGGCGCCGACCCTCGCGCCACCGGATAGACCACGCTCAGCTCGCCCTGCTGGTAAGCGCGAGCGAGGAGGCCCAGGTACATCAGCTCGAGCGCGGCTGACCCCGCGGCATACGGCAGGGCTTTCGTGCTGACCTGCCAGGTGGCCGCTGCCACCGGTGCGAACGCCAGTGCGCCCGCCACCAGGGCGACCGCCGTGGCCGCCTCAGTATCCCGCGCGCGCGAGAGGAGCAGGTTCCATGCGGCGTGCACGAAGGCGGCGCAGAGGGCGAGCAGCAGCGCTTCGGTGGGCATCGTGCCGGAGTCTGCCGCAGCGGGTAGCCGGAACCTGACCTCCTTCCACGGTCCTGGCTACCATCCCTCACATGGAGAGCAGCAACGCCGAGATGCGCCGCACCGATGTCCTTCGGGACTCGCCGCGCATGTTCGAGAACGACCTGCTGGACAAGCTCTCGCGCGTCCACCCGGTCGTGCCCGTGCTGATCTTCGTGCCCGTGATCGCACTCATGCTCGTGCTCGCGATCACCCACGGCCTGGCCGCGTGGAAGATCGTGGCCGGCGTGGCCGGCGGCTACGCGTTCTGGACGCTGTGCGAGTACTGGATCCACCGGATCGTGTTCCACTTCGAGCCCGAGGAGGGGTTCGGCGCACGGCTGCACTGGATCATCCACGGCGTGCACCACGACCACCCGAACGACCCGATGCGGCTCGTTATGCCGCCCTCGGTGAGCGTTCCGCTGTCGGCGCTCTTCTTCCTGCTGTTCGTGGCGGTGCTGGGCACGCCCACGGCCTTCGCCGTCGGCGCGGGGTTCTGGGCCGGATATCTCATCTACGACGAGATCCACTACCACCTGCACCACCACATGCCGAAGACGCGGGCGGGCAAGCTGCTCCGCGAGCTCCACATGCGCCACCACTTCCAGGACGACACGCGCGGCTTCGGCATCAGC
>JAICJR010000080.1 GCA_025928345.1 Thermoleophilaceae bacterium
CGAGGCTCATGAACGCCGCGCTTCCAGTGCGCGGTCCACGAGTTGCCGCGCGACGCCGAGGTAGTTGTCCGGGCTGAGAGCGGCGTCGAGCCCATCGTCCCCGAGCGCGTCCATCACGGCCGGCTCGCCGGCGAGCACGTCACGCACCGGGCGCCCCTGCTCGAGCGCGGTGCGCGCGGCCTGCTCCACCAGCTCCTGCGCTCGCCCACGGCCGAGGCTCGGGGTGAGCGCTGTGACCACGCTCTCAGTCATCAATAGGCCACCCGTCGCGTCGAGGTTGGCACGCATCCGATCGGGGTCCGGCTCGAGTCCCTCCAGCACCTCGCGCAGCGCCGAAGCCGCCGAGCCCGTGAGCCGCAGCAGGTCCGAGATCGTCTCCCACTCCGCCTGCCACGTGCCGGCGCCGCGCTCGTGCTCCTGCGCCATCGTGGCGAGCATCGTCGACACGAGGCCCGGCACGCGCGCGGTGCACGCCCGCACGGCGATGGCGCCCACAGGGTTTCGCTTGTGGGGAAGGGTGGACGAGCCGCCGCGCCCCTCTCCCCCGGCTTCAGCCACCTCCGCGACCTCGGTCTGCGCGAGCAGCACCACGTCGAGCGCCACCGTGCCAATGGCTCCGCCGGCTTCGCCCAGCGCGCACGCGAGTCGCGCAGGGACCATGCGCACCGTGTGCCAGGGCAAACCCGGCTCGGGCAGTTCGAGCGAGCGCGCCACGGCACTCACGGCCTCGAGGCCGCCATCGCCCAGTGCCGCGAGCGTTCCCACGGCCCCGCCGAGCTGCACCGCCAGCCCGCTTTCGCGGATGTCCCTGAACTGCCTCAAAGCCTCATCGAGACCAGACATCCAGATGGCGGCCTTGAGCCCGAAGGTGGTGGGCGCGGCCTGCTGAAGCAGGGTGCGGCCTGCCATCGGCGTGTCGCGGAAGCGCTGCGCGAGAGCCGCGCAGGCGTCGGCGGCGCCCTGCAGGTCCTCGATCAGCGGCGCGAGTGCGCGCCGCGCCACGAGCATCGCCGCCGTGTCCACCACGTCCTGACTCGTGGCGCCGCGGTGAACGTGCGCGGCGGCGTCCTCCGGCAGCTTCGCCCGCAGCTGCTTGAGCAGGCCCGGCACCGGCGTCCCGTAATCGGCGGTCGAGATACCCAGGTCTTCGACGTCGAAGTGGTCCGCCACGCACGCCGCGGCGATCGCTTCAGCCGCGTCCGGCGGCGCTACCGCACGGGCGAGCGCCGCCTCGAAGTCGAGCATGGCCTGCAACCAGGCGCGGTCCTCCACTTCCCGGGCAACGCGCCCACGGGCGAACAGACCCTCAAATAGAGAAGAAGACAGTTTCGTTTTCCCCTTGGAGGTGGATGTCGAAGCTGTAGCCGTCGTCGGACTTGACGGCCATCAGCGTCTCAGACGCGGCGGTCGCCGGGAGTGACGACAGCACCGGGTCCTCCGCATTTGCGGCTTCCTCCTCGGGGAAATAGATGCGAGTGACGAGCCGCGCGAGCATCCCGCGGGCCATCACGGTCACGTCGATGTGCGGCGCCTGCAGCGTCCCGTTCTGCCCCGGCACGCGCCCTGGCTTGACCGTGTGGATCCCGAAGCGGCCCTCCTTGTCCGTGCCGCAGCGGCCGAGGCCGCGGAAGTCGCCCCGATCCACGGCGCCGCGCGGGTCGTCCGGGTGGGCGAAGCGCCCGCCGGAGTCCGCCTGCCAGGTCTCCACCACGGCGTCGGGAACCGGGTCGCCGTTCCCATCGATCACTCGACCGCGGATCCAGAATGCGCCGTCCGTTCCCTGCGGCACCACGTCCGGCCCGTCGTCCCACGTGAGCCCGATCGCGAAGTACGGCCCGACAGTCTGCGACGGAGTCACGCCGAGCTTGCTCACGCGTGCGGCTCCTCGAACGCCACGGCATCGGGACCGCGCAGCACGATGTCCCACTTGTAGCCGAGCTGCCAGTGGTCCTCGGTGGTTCCCCAGTCGTGCCGGGAGATCATCCGCTCGCGCACCTTGGGATCGCGCGGCGAGTTGAAGATCGGGTCCTCGGAGAACAGCGGATCGTCCGGGAAGTACATCTGCGTGACGAGCCGCTGCGTGAACGCGCGCCCGAACAGGGAGAAGTGGATGTGCGCCGGCCGCCACGCGTTGTGGTGGTTCTTCCACGGATAGGCGCCCGGCTTGATCGTGACGAAGCGGTAGTTCCCGTCCGAGTCCGTGAAGCAGCGGCCCACGCCTGTGAAGTTCGGGTCGAGCGGCGCCGGCCAGTCGTCCACCTCGTGGCGGTAGCGGCCGGACGCGTTCGCCTGCCAGCACTCGACCAGCGTGTTCGGAACCGGGCGGCCATCTGAGTCGAGCACGCGGCCGGACACCTCGATGCGCTGCCCGAGCGGCATCTCCTCGTGCTGGCGCGTGAGGTCGTAGTCGAGCGGGCCGAGGCGGCTCTCGCCGAGCACCGGACCGGTGACCTCCGTGAGCATCTGCGGCATGAGCACGAGCGGGTTCTTCGGGTGCCGGAACTCGGTGCTGCGGTAGCCCGCGAAGTCGAGCGGCGGATCGATCTCCGCGTTCTCGCGCGTATATGAGGGGAGGACGATCCCGCTCTCTGTCTGCTGTTCGGTCATGTCGCCTCCAGTACGACTGCGAGTCCCTGTCCAACGCCGATGCAGATCGCCGCGAGGCCGTAGCCCCCGCCGCGCCTCTTCAGCTCATGGGCCAGCGAGCCGAGGATGCGCGCGCCCGAGCAGCCGAGCGGATGCCCGATGGCGATGGCGCCGCCGTTCACGTTCACGATCTCGGGGTTGAGCTCGCGCCACTCGGCGAGGCAGGCGAGCGACTGCGCGGCGAACGCCTCGTTCAGCTCAACCACGTCGATGTCGCCCCAGCCGATGCCGGCCTTCTCGAGCGCCTTGTTCGCGGCCTCCACCGGACCGATGCCGAAAAGGTGCGGCTCCACGCCGTGCGACGCGCGCGACACGATGCGCGCGAGTGGCTCGCGCCCCAGCTTCTCCGCGCCCTTCTCGTCGCCGATGAAGAGCGCGGCGGCGCCGTCGTTGAGTGGCGAGGAGTTGCCGGCGGTGACGGTGCCTTCCTTGCGAAAGACGGGCTTGAGCTTGGCGAGCTTCTCCATCGAGCTGTCTGGGCGGATGCCCTCGTCGCGCTCGAGCTCCACGCCCTCGGGCGGCGGCACGATCTCGTCCTCGTAGACGCCCGCGTCCCACGCGGCGGCGGCGCGCTGGTGGCTCTTCAGCGCGAACTCGTCCTGCTCCTCGCGCGATATCTCGAAGCGGTCAGCCAGGATCTCGGCGCCCTCGCCGAGGGCGACCGTCCACTGGTCGGGCATCTCGGGGTTGACCATGCGCCAGCCGAGCGTGGTCGAGTGGAGCGTCTCGTGGTTGCGCGGGAGCGGTTTGTCCGGCTTGAGCAGAACCCATGGCGCGCGGCTCATCGACTCCACGCCGCCCGCGATCAGCAGCGAGTTGTCGCCCACGGACACGGCGCGGCTGGCGTCGATGGCTGCCTCGAGCCCGGAGCCGCACAAGCGGTTCACGGTCGCGCCGGGAATGCTCGTGGGCAGGCCTGCAAGCAGCACGGCCATCCGCGCGACGTCGCGGTTGTCCTCGCCCGCCTGGTTCGCGTCGCCCATGTAGACGTCCTCGATGTCCGCCGGGTCGAGCTTGGGGCTGCGCTCCACGAGCTTCTTCACCACATGGGCGGCAAGGTCGTCCGGGCGCACCCCGCTGAGCGCGCCGCCGTGGCGGCCGATAGGAGTGCGGATCGCGTCAATCACATAGCTGCCGTTCAGCGCGCTCATGCTGCGGCCGCCTTCTGCGTGTCGAGCAGATCGCGCAGCGCCGCCAGCTCCTCGTCGCTCGGCGGATCGGTGGTGGCCAGCTCGTCCGCCACCTTCAGCTCCCAGCCCGTGGCCTCGCGCGCCTGTTCGATGTCCACTCCCTCGTGCAGTTGCGTCATCGTCAACTCGCAGGTTTCCGGATCTGGCTCGAGCACGCCGAGGTCGGTGATCACCTTGATCGGTCCCCTGCCGGGGAGGCCCAGCTTCTCGCGTGAACCTGGACCGCTGCCGTAGCCCACCGACGTGACGAAGTCCACCTTCTCGCGGAACGTGCGCGCGTTCTGGCGCACGATCACGATCACCTCGCCGCACAACGACGCGATCTCGGGCGCGCCGCCCGCGCCGGGCAGCCGCACCTTGGGCTTGTCGTAGTCGCCGCCGATCACGGTGGTGTTGATGTTTGCGTAGCGGTCGATCTGCGCGGCGCCGAGGAAGCCCACCTCGATGCGGCCGGGCTGTAGCCAGTAGTTGAAGATCTCGGGCACGCTCACGACAGAGTCAGCGGTGACGGCCAGCTCGCCGTCGCCGATCGAGAGCGGCAGCGTAGACGGCTTCGACCCTATGCAGCCGGACTCGTAGATGAGCACCATGTTCGGCGCGTGGGTGCGGCGGGCGAGATTGGCAGCCGTGGAAGGGAGGCCGATGCCCACGAACAGAGTGACGCCGTCGCGCAAAGCGCGCGCGGCCGCAACTGTCATGAAGTCGTCAGGAGTCATGGTTACCTCCGCGGGGCTTCCAGCCCCGCGTTCTGATTAGAACTCTCGGCATCCTGCCTCGCGTAACCGGCTGGGCTCCGCCCAGCCTCCCCATAGATCTCCTCGTCGAGCCACTGCTGGAACTTCTCGCGGTCGCGCGCGATCGGATCCCACGCGCGGTAGGCCTCATTGTCGCGGTCGTAGTAGCCCTGCGCGTATGAGGGATGCGCGCCGCGCGGCGCCACCGCCACGCATGTGACCGTCCAGTGCGGAAGCACGATGGCCCCGGGCAGCGGCTCGAGTTCATCCACGATCTCCTCGACCGTCACGAGCGAGCGCGTCGAGGCCAGCACCGTCTCCTTCTGCACGCCCACGATGCCCCAGAGCTGCACGTTGCCCTCGCGATCCGCGCGCTGCGCGTGGATCACACCCACGTCCGGGTTCAACGCGGAAACCGCGGTGAGCTTCTCGCCGGTGAACGGGCACTCGATCGGCTTGATCGAGGGCGTGCGCTCGGGCAGATCCGTGCCGGTGTAGCCACGCAGAACGGCGAACGGAAGGTTGGACGCGCCCGCCGCGAAGCGGTTCGCCATCCCGGCGTGGCTGTGCTCCTCGAGCTCGAGCGGGGCCGGCCAGTCGTTCTCCACGGCGTCGCGGAAGCGGTGCAGCGAGCCCACGCCCGGGTTGCCTCCCCACGAGAACACCAGCTTGCGCACGCAGCCGGCGCCGATCAGCTGGTCGAAGATCACGTCGGGCGTGAGGCGGATCACCGTGAGGTCGCGGCGCCGCTGCCGCATCACCTCGTGCGCCGCCGCGAAGGGGATGAGGTGGGTGAAGCCCTCGAACGCCACCGAGTCCCCGTCGTGCACGACGCTCGCGACCGCCTCCTGGAGTGAGAGCAGCTCGGCCATCGCGTTCAGTTTGGTTCGCGATATGAACGAACGGTCACATCGCGCACCATAGCGCAAGCATTGGCCGCCCTAACCGGCCGCGGTGTCGTTTCGGCGCAGCACTTCCACCAGGTACTCGAGGTGGCGCCGCATCGCCTGCTCGGCCCCGGCCACTTCGTTCGCGCGCACAGCTGCCGCGATGGCGCGGTGCTGCGCGAGGATGCTGCGCTTGCTCGTGCGCGCGCCCACGTGCTTGATCAGGGACGGCTGCAAAACGTCGAGCACCCAGCGCATGAACGCCATGAGCAGGTCGTTGCCCGTGGCCTTGGCGAGCGTCTCGTGGAAGGCCGCGTCGGCGGCGTTGAAGGTCTCATCGCCCGGCTGTGCATTGCTCGCCTCCGCGATGAAGCCGTCGAGAGCGTCGGCCGTCTCCACCGTGGCCGCCGCCGCGGCGAGCCCGGCGATCGGCGCCTCGAGCACCATGCGCGCTTCGAGCAGCTCGCCGAAGGACACGCTCTCGGTGGCGAGCATCGCGGCAATCGAGTCGCTGATGTTGCGGCCGATTCCCTCGTTCGGCGTGCTCGCAACGAAGATCCCGCCGCCGCGACCCTGGGTCGAGCGGATGAGGTGGTTGCCGGCCAGCAGCCGCAGGCCCTCGCGCAGCGTCGGCCGGCTCACCCCGAACTGGGTGGCGAGCTCCTGCTCGGTGCCTATGCGGTCGCCGGGCTTGAGGCCCTCGCGCTCGACGAAGCTGCGGATCTCCGTCGCCACGTGCCGCGACGAGTCGGTGCGCGGAACCGAGGGACGAGGCCCCGGTTGTTGGGCACGCGAGGGCATGGGCGGGTCCAGTCTATGGGCGCCGGAGGTCGTCGGCCAAGCTCGCGGGCGCGGGCCGGCCACCGCTGAGGTAGCGTTCGCATACCGAACCGTTGTGCACTTCCGGAAGGCCGGCGGCGGGAGGCGTATGACTGACGAACGGCCGCGCAACTCTGACTTCGTGCAGTCCCTCGAGCGAGGGCTGGCGGTGATCCGTGCCTTCGACGCGGAGCACCGCGAGCTCGGGTTGAGCGACGTCGCTCGCTCCACGGGCCTCACCCGGGCGGCGGCCCGCCGCTTCCTCCTCACGCTCGTGAAGCTCGGCTACGTGCACTTCGCGAACGGCCGCTTCTCGCTGCGCCCGCGCGTGCTCGACCTCGGCTACGCGTACCTCTCGAGCCTCAGCCTGCCGGAGCTCGCGCAACCGCACATGGAGGCGCTCGTGGCGAAGGTGAACGAGTCGTCGTCGGTGTCCGTGCTCGACGACACCGACGTGGTCTACGTCGTCCGCGTGCCCACGCGCCGCATCATGAGCATCACGCTCGCGGTTGGCACGCGCCTGCCGGCGTACGCCACCTCGATGGGGCGCGTGATGCTCGCTGGGCTCAGCGACGAGGATCTCGAGGAGCGCCTCGCGCGCATCGAGATCCGCCCGCTCACGCCGCACACAGTCAAGGACGGCATCGCGCTGCGCGACACGATCCTCGCTGTTCGCAAGCAGGGCTTCGCGATGGTGGACCAGGAGCTCGAGGAGGGACTGCGGTCGGCGGCGGTGCCGATCAGAGGCGCGTCCGGCGAGGTGACGGCGGCGCTCAACGTGTCGGTGCACGCGAGCCGCGCGTCGATGTCGGCGCTGCGGCGCGAGTTCCTGCCGCACGCGCTCGAGGCGGCCGCGGCGATCGAGGAGGACCTGCGCGGCACCAGCCCCGCCACGCTCGCCAGGGGCGCTGTTGACGATCGATAGCTCGCGGGTGCCGGCCGGCGTTCGGGCACCCGCGTGGCCGCTCGCGGTCGCGGTGGTCGCCACCGCGCTCAACCTGCGCATGGCGGTGGCGAGCGTGCCGCCGCTGATCGACGAATTGCGCGCCTCGGTGCCGCTGTCCGGCACGGCGGCGGGCGCGCTCACCACGCTGCCGGTGGTGTGCATGGCGGCGGGCGCCACCGTTGTGCCGCGGCTCTCGCGGCGCATGGGCCACGAGCTGCCGCTGGTGCTCGTGGGCCTCACGATGGCCGCGGGGATTCTCGTCCGGCTGGTCCCCGGGGTCGCGCCGCTCTACATCGGCACGACGATCGCCGGCATCGGCATCGCGCTCGGCAACGTGCTCGTGCCGAGCCTCGTGAAGAGGGACTTCCACGAGCGCGCCGGCTTCATGACCGGCATCTACACGATGGCGATAGGCACGAGCGCGGGCATCGCCGCCGGGCTCACGGTGCCGATCGAGGACGCGATCGGCCACGGCTGGCGCCCCGCGCTCGCTGTGTGGGCTCTGCCTGCATTCGTGGCCGCCGCGATCTGGATCCCGTTCGCACGCCACCCGTCCGCGGTCGCGGACCGCCGCGCGCAGACGCCACACGTGCCCACGGGCCTGCGGCGCGATCTCCTCGCCTGGCAGGTCACGCTCTTCATGGGCGTGCAGTCGCTCATGTTCTACAGCCTGCTGTCCTGGCTGCCTTCGATCCTGCGCGACAACGGAATGTCGAAGGGCACAGCCGGGGCGTACCTGTCGATCTTCACGCTCCTCGGCATCCCGGTGTCCTTCGCGGTGCCGATGATCGCCGCGCGGATGCGTGACCAGCGGGTGCTCGCCGCGGTGTCGGTGGTCCTGCTCGCTTCCGGCGTGGCGGGCTTGATCGCGTCGCCCGGCAATGCGGCGATCGTGTGGACGGTGCTCGCGGGCTGCTCCCAGGCGGCCACGCTCTCGCTCTCGTTCCTGTACTTCGTGCTGCGCTCGCGCACCCAGGCGGAGTCGGCCGCGCTGTCGAGCATGTCGCAGAGCTTCGGCTACCTGCTGGCCGCGCTCGGGCCGATCGTCATGGGCGCACTGCACGAGGCAACGGGCGGCTGGACGGTGCCGCTCTGGTTCCTGCTCGTGCTGATGGTGCCGGAGCTCGTGTTCGGCATGGCGGCCGGGCGCGACCGGCTCGTGGGCGGCGGTCCTTAGAAGCCGGCGCCCAGGCCGCGCACGCAGCTCTTCAGCCCGGCGTGCAGCGCTGCGCTGTCTTCGGGCGAGAGCTGCTCGAGCATCCTCGCCTCGATCTGGGCGGCCACGCGGTCGCACGCGTGGAGAACGTCCTGCCCGCTCGGTGTGAGGAGAGTGCGGAGGATGCGGCCATGGTCGGGGTCCGGCACGCGCGTGATCAGGCCCTTGCCCTCCAGCGCGGCGATCACCTTGATCGTGGACTGCGGCGTGATCAGCACGCGCCGGGCGAGCTGCGCGTTGGAGAGAGCGCCGCGGTCACGCAGCACTGACAGCGCGGTGTACTGCGGGAGCGTGACGCCCACGGAGGCGAGCCCTTCGGACAGGCTTCGCCGCAGGGCAAGGTCAAGTCGGCCCAGCACGTAGCTGATGCTGGGTTCGGTTCGCGAGGGCGTTCCGGTTTGCGTTTCCTTCGCCATCTGGGCGACCGTACCAGCGACTGGACCGCGCGAAACTGGCAAACATTTTGACAGTAGGCTTTGCCCGCCCATGGATCGGGTGAGCGGAAAGGTCGCGCTCGTCACGGGCGGCGCGCAAGGGCTCGGGCGCGCGATCGCGGAGCTGCTCGCGCGCGAGGGCGCGCACGTCGTGATCAGCGACATCCAGGAGCAGCTCGGAGCGTCGGTGGCGGAGACGGTCAGCGGGTCGTTCGTTCCGCATGACGTGGCTCAGGAGGAGGACTGGAAGCGCGTAATCGCCTCCGTGATTGCCGGATCGGGGGGCGGCTCGATCGTGAACCTGTCCTCGATGGAGGGCATCATCGCCCACCCCGAGATGGCCGCCTACAACGCGTCGAAGGGCGGCGTGCGGCTGCTCACCAAGTCCGCGGCGCTCTACTGCGGCAAGCAGCGCAACGGCGTGCGCGTGAACTCGGTGCATCCCGCGTTCGCGTGGGGGCCGCTGCTCGAGGAGTACCTCGATGCGCAGCCGGATCGCGAGGTGGCGCTGGCCGAGCTGCAGGACGCGCACCCGATCGGCCGGCTGGGCGATCCGGAGGACGTGGCGTACGGAGTGCTGTACCTCGCCTCCGACGAGTCGAAGTGGGTGACCGGCACGGAGCTCGTCCTGGATGGTGGCTGGACGGCGGCTTAGCGTTTTCTCGTGAAGCGGGTCCTCATCACCGGAGCGGCGCGCGGGCTCGGGCTCGAGTTCGCGCGGCACCTGGTCGGGTCTGGCTTTCGCGTGGTGGGCGCGGACGTGCTGGACGCGGACGTGGAGTTTCCGCTCGTCCGTGCCGACGTCACGGATCCGTCTGACCTCGCGTCAGCGGCGCAGAACGAGCTCGGTGGCCTGGATGTTCTGATCAATAACGCGGCGATCGTGGATCTGGCTCGCCGGCCGTTCTGGGAGATCGATCCGGAGGACTGGGACCGCGTGATGTCGGTGAACGTGAAGGGCGTTTGGCTCGTCACGCGTGCCTTGGTGCCGCTGCTGCGCGAAGCGGGCGGCGGCTCGATCGTCAATGTCGCGTCCGAGGTCGCGTACTCCGGCTCGCCCGGGCTGGCGCACTACGTGGCGTCGAAGGGAGCGGTGGTGTCCTTGACGCGCGCGCTCGCGCGCGAGCTCGGGCCGGAGGGGATCCGCGTAAACGCCATCGCTCCCGGCTACATCCCAACCGAGGCGTCGAAGACGATGGTTCCCGAGGGCTACGACGCAAGCCGCACGCCGCTCGGCCGTGTCGGGACGCCTTCCGACCTCCTCGGAGCGGTGGAGTTCCTGGTGTCGGACGCGAGTGCGTTCGTCACGGGCCAAACGCTGCTGGTGAACGGCGGCCGGACGATGACCTAGCGAGCGCGCGCAACCGCCCGCTTCAGCTGGTCCTTCCCCATCTTCGACCGGCCGCTGATGTTCAGCCGCCGCGCCTCCGCCTCGAGCTCCTTGCGCGTGGGCGAGTCGCCGCGCCGCACGGCGGACGCCTCCTTGCCGAGCGCGGTCCGCGTGGACTTCGGCAGGTTCTTCAGCGTCTGCTTGCTGCGGGCGCCCGCCTGCGCCTTCTTCACGTTCTTGCGGGCGGCCTGACGTTGCTTGGTGGTAGCCATACGTGCCGACTACCCGGGCGCCGGCGCGACTACCATCGCCGTGTGAGCACCCAGACCATTCCCGGCGGCGTCGTGCACGAATTGCCCGCAGACCTGCGTGACGCCCTGGTCGCAAACGCAACCGCGCTCGACGCCTGGAACGACATCACGCCGTTGGCCCGCAACGAGTTCATCTGCTGGGTCGAGGACGCGAAGAAGCAGGAGACCCGCGAGCGCCGCATCCGGCGGACGCAGGAGGAGCTGGAGGAAGGCATGCGCCGCCCCTGCTGCTGGCCGGGCTGCAAGCACCGCGAGCGCAACGGCCGCTAGCTGCCTGCTGGCCGGAGGGGAGCGGTGCAGGACCGGCCACGGCGCATAGCCGTGGCCGGTTCCGTCCCGCTGCGTCCGTTACTTGTGCCGCTTGGCGAACGCCTTCGACTCCGAGTGCACGATCGACACCAGGTTGCCCAGCGCGACGTTCGCGTCTAGCAGGTGCAGGCCCCACTCGGGGGTGGGCGCCGGGGTCGGCGTCTGGGCCCCGTTGCGGGCTGTTATCTCGAGCACGTGGGCGCCGGTCGAGTTCGCGCACCGTGCGGTGTAGGAGTTGGGCGAGGTCCAGTACACCGTGGATGGCGTGGGCGTCTTGTAGTTCAGCACCCCGAGCCCGAGCGCGATGATCGAGCCGGGCGCGAACGGCGCGCTCGGTGAGATCGGGGTGAGCGTCCCGCTCCCGCCGCGCAGGTTCGCGGGGTTGGTGCACAGGACGTTCGTGCCCTTCTTCACCTTCGTGCCGAGCAGCGGAGCCGGCTTCCCGAAGAACGTGTCGCTCGGCGGCGGCTGATCGAACGTGGAGAACGCGATCACGCAGCCGAGCTGGTTGTTCCGCCGGCATGCCGGAATGTGCTTGAAGTCACCGCCGATTCCAGTGTGGCCCTTCACCAGCACGTTGCCGCCCATCAGAATCGCCGACACCAGCCGCTTGCGCAGCGCCGGATGCGGATCGATCTGCTTGGCAAGCACCTGCCGCAGGACGCCCGAGCCCTGCGAGTGGCCGATGAACACGATTCCGCGGCCGTGGTTGTAGTGCTTCAAATAGAACTTGAGCGCGGCCGTCACGTCCTTCGGACCGAGCTTCGGATTGGCCTTGCTGCTCGAGCCCGAAGTGCCGGGCAGGCCCGCGCCGGCCAACGTCACCTGCCGGTACATCGGCGCGTACACGCGGCAGTACTGCGAGTAGCGCGACGCCTGGTACAGCGCGATCGAGCGTTCCGTGTCCTCGATCTTCAGGTCGCTGTTGCCCGACTTCTCGTCGCTCACCGTCGGATAGACGTAGAAGCAGTCGATCGGCGGGTTCTTCTGCGCCTTGGGATGCTGGACGCCGGTGGCCTGCGTCAGCGGCGCGTTGTACACCGTTGTGGAAAGACCGGGCGCGCACGGATCCGGCCTCTTACCCGGCTTGCAGAGCCACACCGGGGCGGCTTTGGCCGGGGGCACGGCGCCGAACGCGAGCAGAGCGAAAACCGTCGCAGCGAACAGCCCGGCGAGCAGCATCCGAGGCCGCCGGGACGCGATGGGAACCAGCACGGGATCTCCTTCCCTCCAGAGCAACAACTCACCACACTGTTGCACGCCGAGCGAAACGGCGTCAGGGCGACGCCCGCAGCTGCGGGAACTGCGTCCCACCCGGATACAGCCCCTGCTGCCTGCACGGCGGCGTCGGGATGTTCCGATCGGTCGAGCGGAAGACGTACTGCTGGATCAGCGGCACGAGCCCGTCCGGAATTGAGCTGGTTGGCGGCGCCGGGTTGCCGTTTGAGCAGCTCTGGGAGTCGAACACCGGCAGCCCCGTGGACAGCTGGTCGAACGCGCCCGGCAGCTGGTACGCGTTCTGGCGCGCGAAGCCTGGGATGTGGGGATAGAACGCGAGCGACAGCGGGCTCAGCGGGTTCTCCGTGCGCAGGTACTGAAGGGCCGGCTTGCCGTCGCGCGGCGGCGTCTTCGCCTCGGTCGAGGCCACCACGTTCGCGAAGAACGCGGTGAGCTCACGCTTGTAGAAGCCGAGGCCCTGGAAGATCGGGTTGGCGTTGCGCAGGAACGGGTCCACCTGGCCGAGCACCGGCCGGAGGTCGTTGAGGAAGCGCGTCAAAGCCGGCAGGCCCTCGCGCGAGGCGTCGATCAGCGGCCCAAGTCGCGCGAACAGGCCGTGCAGGTCGGGCGCCAACACCCGCACCTGCTCGAGCGTCGGACTGAGCTGCTGCGCCACCGGCTGAAGTTGCGTGATCAGCGGGTTGGTGGTGTGGGAGAAGCGTGTGAGACGGTCGAGCGTGAGGCTGCTCTGACGCTCGAACGTCGGAAGCGCGGTAAACGCCGCCGCCAGCGCCTGGTTGCGCTGCGCGGTGACGCGGAACACCTCGTTCGACGCCGAGATCAGGTTGCGGAGCGCGCCCTGGCGCTGCGTGATCGCGTCGAACACCACGCCCGTGTTCGACACGAGCCGCCGCACGGCGCCCTGCTGCGCGTTCAGGTCCTCGAGCAGCTGCGTGGTCTTGTCCGTGAACTCCGGCAGGTTGCCGAGCGCGGCGTTCAGGTCCTCCCCACGCCCGGCGCCCGCGCCGGCCTGCGCCTGCATCCAGGTCTGGAATGCCGCGCGCGTGGACGGGTTGAACGTGCGGAAGATCTCGTCGAGCTGCACTGTGGGCGACACGTTCCCCGCGGGGATGGCGCCGCCGTCGGCCACGTAGTTGCCGGGCCGGCGCGTGCCGGGCGAGAGCTCCACATATGTCTCCCCCAGCAGCGTCTTCTGCCGCAGGATCGCGTGGGCGTCGCGCGGCAGCGGCGCGTACCGGCTCTTCAATTCGATCGTCGCGTGCGTGGTGTTGTCAGGCCCAAGCTTGAGCGACACAACGTGGCCCACCGGCACGCCCGAGATGCGCACGTCCGCGTTCTGCGCGAGCGACACCGCCTCGGGGAAGTCGACCTTGAAGCGGTAGCCCTTCGCCACCAGCGGCACCGGCCCGCCGAACGACACCCAGAGGTAGAGCAGGGCGGCGAAGCAGGAGAGCGTGAAGGCCACCATCAGCGCGATCCGCGCGACGCTCGGCCGTTGCTTGATCACGCGCCACCTCCGCATGCCTGCTGCCGGGTGGGCGGGTTGAGCAGCGAGATGATCGTGGCGAGCGTGGGATTGGTGGTGGGGTTGGCGAGCGCGCTGAGCAAGCCCAGCCCGTCACAGGACACGAGCACGATCCCGCGCCGCACCGGACCGAGCGCGTCCTGGCCGCTGAATATCTCGTCGTTGTTGTGGTTCGCCCACGGCAGGTAGAAGAGGTAGCCCTGGTTGGCGATGCCCTGTCCGCCCGGCGGCTTGTAGGCGAGCTCGTCGAGCAGGTAGTTGAGAACGTTGCCGACCGTGGTGAGCTTGGGAGTGGCCGCAGCCAGGTGCGATGCCGCGGGCGCCAGTGCCTTCACCGCGGGCTGCGCCTTTCGGCTGAACGGGCGCAGCTGGTCACGGATGATCGGCGTCGAGCCGCGCAGGAAGGGCTCGCTCGCCTTCAGCGAAGGCCCGAGCGCGCGCGCCGCGGGGCGCAGCTGCTGCAGCGTCGGCCCGAGCGTGCGGGCCAGCCGGTCCGTCTTCACGAGCGCCGTGTTCGCCGCGCTCAGCGCCGCCGGCAGGAGCGACACGGTCTCGCCCAGGTTCTGGTTCTGCGCCGCGAAGCGCTTGA
>JAICJR010000151.1 GCA_025928345.1 Thermoleophilaceae bacterium
AGCAGCGCGCCCATCGACATCGCGATGCCCACGCAGATCGTCTGGACCTGCGGCTTGATGAACTGCATCGTGTCGTAGATCGCGAGGCCCGCGTACACGGAGCCGCCCGGCGAGTTGATGTAGAGCGAGATGTCCTTGTCCGGATCTTCGGACTCGAGGTGCAGCAGCTGAGCAACGATGAGGTTGGCGATCTCGTCGGTGACCGGCGTGCCGAGGAAGACGATGCGCTCGTTGAGAAGACGCGAGTAGATGTCGAACGCGCGCTCTCCGCGCGAAGTCTGCTCGACGACCATTGGGACAAGGGGGCTCATGGCTCTCGCTCTTTTTCTCTTGCTGGGACGGAATCCTTCAGGGGCTCTGTCAAGCAAGCCCGGTCGGAGGGGGATCGTAGCAATGGCCCCCTGGCCGCCCGCCGGGTCAGGCGCGGGCCAATGTGCGATGCCGCACGCTTCGTGAGCGATCGGTCGCGGCGCGGTTATCGTCGTCCCACTGGCTGCTTCAGACCCCCACTAGCGAACAGCCAAGCGCCAAGGAGGCCGCTATGCACGCGCGAAGGATTCGCCGCCCCTCTCGATTCGCACGCCGCTTGATCGCCCTGAGCGTGGTTGCCTGCGCCGCCCTCGCGGTGCCCGCCCTTGGGCAGGCGAACTCGACGGTGACATACAACGGAGTCAGTCTCGTTTACAGGGGGGAGGACGCCGTGAACAACGCGGCCAGGGTCGTGCTCAACGCGGCGGGGGACAAATACACCGTCACCGACTCCGAGAACATCACGACCGCGAGCATCACGTGCACCGGCTCCGGCACACAGACGGTCACCTGCACGACCTCCAACTCCGCCGGCAACGCCATCGATCTCGACGGTTTGAACGGCAACGACACGATCACGGTCGACACCTCGGCGGCCTCGGTGGACAACCAGCCGGGATTCGTGAGCGTGGGAAACTCCGGTCCGGAGGGCGGAAACGACCACATCGACCTTTCCAAGTTCACCAACCCGGAGGGTCAGAGCCGGATCGTCGGTGGGCCCGGCGATGACGTCGAGACCGCGGCGCCTGGGGGTACCGATTTCGAAATGGGCACGGATCCGGACGGCGCCGACCAACTCATCGGCGGGCCGGGCTTCGACCAGGCCGGGTACAACGCCCGCACGGGCAGCCTCACGCTGAACGCCGCCGACGGGCTGGCGAATGACGGTGAGGCCGGGGAGCACGACAACATCTCGTCGAACATCGAGAAGCTCGACGGCGGTTCGGGGAACGACAACATCACGGCCGGCCTCGTCGACTCCGACCTGCTTGGCAACGACGGCAACGACACTCTCACGGGCGGACCGGGCGGGGATCAGATCAGTGGCGGCAGCGGCACCAACAGGTTGAGCGGCGGCCCCGGCGACGACTCGTTCGGCGCCCGCGACGGGACCGCCAACACCATGGACGGCGGGCCGGGCGACGACGAGTTCGAGCTCGGCACGGGGACCGACGACGTGCACGGAGGTGACGGCTTCGACTTCGTCGACGTGTTCGAGGAGGGTCCCGCGCCGGACTTCGCCATCCTGGATGTGTCCGTGACCCTCGACGACGTGGCGAACGACGGCGCCTCCGGTGAGTTCAAGAACATCCACTCGGACATCGAGGACATCAGCACCGGACCCGGCAATGACACCGTGGTGGGCACGAACGCCGCCGAGCAGATCTTCACGGAGTCCGGCAATGATCTGGTGAGCGCCGGTGGCGGCTCCGATCAGGTGTTCACCTCGACCGGGGACGACGCCGTCTCCGCGCGCGACGGACTCTTCGACCGCATCTCCTGCGGAGGCGGCACGGACTCGGCCACGGTTGACGACATCGACTCGCTGAGTGGATGCGAGAACGTGAGCTCGGCAGCCGTGCCGGTGCCCGCCGTGCCGCACGACACCCAGCCCGCTCAGCTTTCGATCACGCGCCTCGCGAAGCGGATGGGGCGTGCGAAGTTCCTGAAGAACGGCCTCTCCGCGCGCGTCGCGCCAAGCGAGCCGGTGCGGCTCATCTTCACGCTCACCGGGCATCTCCACGGCAGCCGCATCGCCCGCGCGGGCGACGTCGTCGTGGCCACGAGGACCCTCGGCACGAGCGGCTCAGCGCGGACTGTGAAGCTCGGGCCCGCGAAGAGCCTCAAGAGGAAGTTCGCGCGCCGCTTCAAGCTCCGGCTTGAGGTGCTCGCCGTCGACGGCGGCGGAAACGTGACGAACGCACGCCGGACTATCAGCGTGCGCTGAGCTTCAGGACCCCGGGGTCCAGAGCTTCGAGGACTTCTCCTCGGCTTCTTTCTCCGGGGTCCACAGCTTCTCGCGCGCCTCGGCTTGGCCGGCGGGAATCGGCTTCGCGGACTCCACGAGCAGGTCGACCGCCTTGCGCATTGCGATGTCCTCGCGCAGCACGTCGTCGCGGCCCTCATCCTTCGCGCGCTCGAACGAGCGCTTGAGCGCGTCCTCGTCCACGTTCTGCGCGCCCCGCTCGGCCACCTCGCGGAGCGCCTCGTACGCCTCCTCGTCGGACACCTCGATGTTCGCGTCCTCGACGATCGCCGCGAGCACGGCCTCGCGCTTGAGGGCCTGCTCGGCCTCCGGCTCGGCCTCGGTCACGAGGTCCTCCTCGGTCTTGCCCACGAGCTGGAGGTACTGCTGGGGATTCACGCCCTGGTGCTGCAGGCGGTGCGCCGTCTCGTGCCACATCTCGTGCGCCTTCGCATGCACCAGCTCGTGTGGCAGGTCGACCTTCGCGTTCTCCACCGCCGCGTCCACCGCGGCCTGGCGGAACTCCTGCTCGATCACGCGGTCCTCCGCCTGATGGAGCTTTGACTCGATGTCCTTGCGCAGCTCGTCGAGGGAGTCGAAGCCGCCGGCCTCGCCCGCGAAGTCGTCGTCGAGCTCGGGCAGCCGCTTCTCCTTCACCTCCTTGACGGTGACGGAGAAGACCGCTTCCTTGCCCGCCACCTGCTCGGCGCCGTAGTCCTCGGGGAAGGTCACCTTCACGTCGCGCTCGTCGCCCGCCTTTACGCCCGCGAGTTGGTCCTCGAAGCCGGGGATGAAGCGGCCCGAGCCGAGCTCGAGCAGGTAGCCGCGCGCCTCGCCGCCCTCGAACGGCTCGTCGTCGATGCGGCCGACGAAGTCGATCACGATGAAGTCGCCGTTCTGCGCCTCGCGCTCGACCGTCTCGAGCGACGCGAGCGACTCCCGCATGCGCTCGATCTCCTCGTTCACGTCCTCGCCCGACACCTCGGGCTCGCGCCGCCCGACCTCGAGGCCCTTGTACTCGCCGAGCTTCGCCGGCGGGCGAACGCCGACCTCGATCGAGAACGCGAATGGCGAGCCGCGGTCCGGCAGATCGCCCAGGTTCACGCGCGGGTCGCCGACG
Organism: Thermoleophilaceae bacterium; assembly: GCA_025928345.1. Classification (GTDB taxonomy): domain Bacteria; phylum Actinomycetota; class Thermoleophilia; order Solirubrobacterales; family Thermoleophilaceae; genus JAICJR01. The sequence goes on from JAICJR010000151.1 coordinate 3,396, forward strand.
GTGTTGAGGCGCGCGTCGTTGAGCGCCTCCTCGTACCAGTTGGGCAGCGCGCGCCGGACGGCCTCGTCGAGCACGGCCTCGCGGCCCACCCGCTGCATCACCACCTGCGGGGGCACGTGTCCCTTGCGGAAGCCGGAGATCTTGAGGTCGCGGCCGAGCGCCTGAGCCGCGCTCTGCACCTCGCGCTCGACGGCGTCTGAGGCCACCTCCACGTCAAGACGCACGCGCGAGTCGGACAGCTCTGTGGTGGTTGTTGTCACGGTTCCGGCCATGGGCGCGCCACGATAGCGTGACGAGCGTGGATCGCTCCTCGCCGGGGATCAGTCGCGGCCCGCTCGAACGGCTCTGGGCGTGGCTCTACACCGGCCCGCTAGGGCACCTCTATGGAGTCGGCGCTGACGTGTCGCTGCTGTTTGCGCGCTACGGATGGTGGCGCCTGCGCGGACGGCGTCCCTAACCGGCGGGGCCCGTCGTGCCGGTCGCTCCGGCGGGCGGCGGCGTCTGGCTCGGCGCGGTGGTGGGCGGCGCCGCTTGAGCCGGTGGCGTTGTCGTCGTCGGCGCGGTCTGTGTGGGGGCGGTGGTGGAAGGCGTGGTGGTCGTGGGAGCGGTCTGTGTGCTCGACGGCGTGCTCTCGTGAGACCTGTGATGACTCGTGCCGCCGAAGAACGTCGTCCTCCCGTTCGCCGCCACCGAGCCGCCGAAAATGAGCTCGGGCAGGGTCAGCACTGCGAGCGCGATCACGAACGCGATGGCCGCCGTGATGAGTGCCGCGCGGATGTGCACGCGCCGAATCGGCGACGAGCGCTGCTCGGTCCTGTAGATGCGCATCGGGCCGACATCGTCCTCGGGCGGGCGCAGGACGTCCGGGCGTCGCGGAGGTGCGCCGGTGGGCACGCGCTCCCGCTGCGGCACCTGCTGTTGAGTGAACCGCCGCGACCTCAGCTCAGTGATCCGCCGCGCGGGCCGGCTGTAGAGCTCGCTCGCCACCGCAACGATCACGGGCGTGATCGCAGCCGTGATCGGCGTTCCCTTCTGCCAGAAGGTGGAGGTGACGATCGCGGCGGTGAGCGAGGCCAGGCTCGCGATGATCAGAGTCTGGGGCGACAGCTTCGTGCCGCCGTCCTGTGGGCGGCGGTCAGACACAGCGGTCGAGACTAGCGAGAGGCGCGCCGCGCCATATTCGCGGTCAATTCCCAACACATGAAGCCATGCCGTTATTGCTGCCGTTCGTGCCGCGCCACGGCGACCGTCAGTCCGGCTGCTCCCAAGGCCTCCACATCGCCCACGAGTGCCATGACTCGATGTCGATCCATGCGTTCACTCGGCGCTGGTCTCGCGCTGAGTACGCGTCGCCCATGTAATGCCGCGAGAGGCGGTCGATTCCCTCGAGGTCGGGATCCGGCTCGAGTGACGCGCGCCCCACGAGGGTCACGTGGTGGTACCAGTCCTCCTGTCCCATCACCGTGATCGACACGCGCGGATCCGCACGGATGTACTCCACCCGCTTGCGGCTCCCCTCCATGTTCACGAGCACCCGCCCGCCTTCCCACAGGTACCAGGTGGCGGCCGTGTGCGGACCGCCGTTCGGCCGCAGGCTGGCGATCACCGCCGGGTTGGGCTGGGACAGGAACTCGTCGAGATGAGGGGGAAGCGGAGGTTTTGGCATAGGAGGCCAGTACCCCCTACCCCCCACTCCTTACTCCCTACTTCAAATCGACCTTTAGCACCTTCGATCCCGCGCCCTCATGGTCTGCGTCCCCTGCCCACTGGGCCACGAAGATCGTCTCGCGGCTGATGCGCCAGGAGGTGGTGAAGGTGCCGTTGGCCGCCACCTGCAGGACCTTGTGGACCCAGCCGTGGTCGGACGCGCGCGCGGACACCACCACCTGCTCGCCGCCGGACGCCGGGTTGAGCTTGCCCGTGACCTTGATGGTGCTCTTCTTCTTCACCCTCTTGCTCTTCGTGCGCAGCTTGAGGGAGGAGGCCGAGCCCTGGTCGCCGCCGGTGGTGGTGGCGAACAGGCCGCCCGCGCTGTCCATCGCGAAGTCCGTCTGCACGGCAGAGGCGACGATGCCGTTGCGCGATAGCGCATGGCTGCTCACGAGCTGCGGATGCCAAGTCCTGCCGCCGTCGGAGGTCTTCAGCAGGAAGCCGCCGCGCTGGATCCCGAAGCTCGAGATCGCGAGGTAGCCGCGGTTGGAGGCGGAGAACGCGAGGTCGTAGGCCGAGAGCGTGCCGGTGCCCGGCAGCTGCGTCCACTTCTTGCCGCGGTTGGAGGTCGACCACACGCGGCCCTGGGTGTCGAGCGCGAAGCCGCGCCTGCTGGTGATGAAGTCCACCTTCCGCAGGCTGTTCTTGCTCGGCCGCTTCACGCTGCTCCAGCTGCTGCCGCCGTTCGTGGAGACGTAGAACGACTTCGACCCGTAGGTGAACACCGCTCCGCGCGCCACGTCGGCATCGCGCAGCGACGCCCTGGCGATCCCGCCGTGCACCGCCGCGAACGTGTTTCCGCCGTCGCCGGAGCGGCGCACGCCCCTCGGCCCGATGAGCAGGACGCGGTTCGCGTCCAGCGCCACGACCGACGCCGGGTGCGCCTGGGTTCCGGTGTTGAGCAGCGCCCAGCTGCCGCCGCCGTTCGCGCTCTTCAGCAGCGTGCCGGTGCTGTCCAGCGCGTAGCCCGTGTTCGCGTTCGGGAATGAGACGTCGACCACGTCGCCCGTCGTGGGGACGCCGAGGTCGGTCCAGGTTCCGCCGCCGTCGGTGGTGCGCGCGAGCGTGCCCGCGTGCCCCGCGGCGAACGCCTCCGTGGCCGACGCCGCGCGCAGACGGGTGAACGGCCCGCCGATACGGCCGCCGGTGGCCGGCACAGGCGAGAACGTGACGCCCGCATCACCCGACACGACGGTGGCGCCGTCCTGACCGGCCGCCACCGCCTGCGTTGGCGAGGCGAACGCGGCGGCGAAGATCGGGAGTGTGGACGGCGAGACGTCGCTTGCCGTGAAGCCGGCGTCCGTGGTCCGCACCAGGTGACTGCCGTCGGAGGTCGCGAGCAGGCAGATCACTCCGGCGCAGCGGATCGAGGTGAAGTTTGCCGGCCCCGCGCCGACCAGCGGCCGCTGCGTCCACGTGCTGCCGCCGTCGGTGGAGGTGAACAGAAGCCCGGCGTCGCCGACCGCGTAGCCGGTGTTCGCGTCCGCGAACCACACCGACTTGAAGTTGCCGACCGGTCCCGATGCCTGGGTCCAGGTGTTGCCGCCGTCGACCGTGTGGTAGACGCCGCCGCCCGGCCCGCTCGTCACCGCTACGCCGTTCGTGGGCGAGGTGAAGAAGGTGTCCGTGGGCGTCTGGCCGCCGCCCTTCGCGGACGTGTTCGGAATCGCCGTCCTGCGTGTGAAGCTCGAGCCGCCGTCGCTCGTGCTGAGCAGGGTGCCGTCCTGCAGCAGGATGAAGCCGTCGCTAGACGAGGGGAACGACATCGACTGGATCGGCTCCTTGCAGCGAAGCTCGCTCGGCGTGAACGGCAGCCGGTGGAACGTCGTGCCGCCGTCGTCGGAGCGCCGTGCCGAGCAGCCGCCGCCGATCACGACCGATGACGGCGAGATCACGTCGATGCGGTTGAGCGCGGACGTGATCCCCGTTGGGATCCCGGTCCAGGTGGCGCCGGCGTCGGTGGTCTTCAGCAGCGTGCCGAAGTCCCCGGCCGCGTACCCCGTGCCGCCGTTGAAGTCGAGCACCCGAATCGTGTTGCCCTGCGGCAGCGGGTTGCCCCACTTCCAGCCCGAGTGACCCACCGACACGCCGGCTGTGACGGGTGCGGCGGCGGCCAGCACGGCCGCGATTCCGGTGCACAATCCGACTGTCCAGCGCATGATCTTCATCGACCGGTCATCTCCCCTCGAGTCCGAACGCCACGACCTTAACCGCGGGCGAAGACGTCACCATCGGCGAGAAACCTCACACGTCGTAGGTAGTTGCGCGCAGATAGCTTCAAGAGCGCCAGGTTGGAGATCCACAGCCACACCAGGAAGAGGATCACGCCGCCCAGCGTGCCGTAGGTCTTCTGGTAGGAGCCGAACTGCGCCGCGTAGAAGGCGAGCCCGAACGACGCCGCGGCCCAGAGCACGATCGCCAGCACTCCGCCCGACGTGATCCACGGGAAGCTCGGCTGGCGCACGTTCGGGGACACGTAGTAGAGAACGCCGACGATCAAAAGAGCACGAGCACGATCGCCGGCCACTTGGCGATGTTGAAGATCGTCACCGCCGCGTTGCCCATGCCGATCTCGTTGCCGACGGCGCGCGTGATCGGGCCCGTGATCGCGATCGCTATCGCCACGCCGGTGATCAGGACCACGAGCACGAGCGTGACCGCCACCTGAAGGGGACGCCGCTTCCAGAACGAGCGCCCCTCCCTCACCTCGTAGACCGCGTTGCACGCGCACATGAACGCGCCGACATAGCCCGACGCGGACTACATCACGCTGTAGTACGTGAGCGCCGCCGCCCAGTCGGTGAGGTTGTCGTCCTGGAACTCCTGGACCGTGCGTTTGAGCACTGCCCACCAGCGGCGGGCACTCAGCTGGCGGGGGTTGCGCGTCATCGTCGAGCGTAAGTCTTCCCGCCCACGGCCGGGGCGAACACAA